>CAIKHC010000088.1 GCA_903827085.1 uncultured Candidatus Nemicrothrix sp.
CTCAATCGCGAAGAACCCAACTCCATCAAGGTTCAGGTTGCTGGTCAGCAGTGGTGGTGGGAGTACAGGTACGACCTCAATGGTGACGGCAATTTCGCTGGTCCGGAAGACATCACTACCGCAACAGAATTGGTCATCCCTGCCGGCAAGCCCGTGCAGGTCACGACCACCTCGAACGATGTCATTCACTCGTTCTGGATTCCTGGTTTGAACGGTAAGAAGGACGCTGTTCCTGGTTTGTACAACCCGCTCAAATTGCAGGCCGATGAACCCGGCGTCTTCCGCGGTCAGTGCACCGAATTCTGCGGACTTTCCCACGCCAATATGCGCATGCTCGTTCGTGCCGTTTCGTCAAGCGACTACGACGCTTGGGTGAGGAATCAGCTGAAAGATCACGCAGCTGACCCCACCAATCCCGTCGCCGCTGAAGGCAAGAAAGTCTGGCAGGCACTCTGCGCACAGTGCCATGTCATCAAGGGCATCAACGACGTCAAGATGAAAGAAACGCCGCCGCCGCTGGTTTCCGGTGTTGCACCGGATCTCACACATTTCATGACGCGTGGAACGTTCGCCGGATCAATCTTCAATCTCTATGAACCAGTCTCGAGCGATGGTCAACCGCTTCCAATGAGCGATGTTGCCGCTGCTGGCGATCCAGGTGCGGTACTTACAGGCGGACAGGTGAACACGGCGACCGTCAACCGAGTCACGCTTGAAGCATGGCTGCGTAATGCGCCAGCGCTGAAGCCGATGTATCCGCAGGGCGGACGCGGCATGCCAAACCTGAATCTGACCGAAGAGCAGATCGACCAATTGGTCGCATTCCTCGAGACGCTGAACTGAGCTTTGTGATGAACGTCCGCACCGCATTCTTTGGAGTTGGTCATGGCACTAACTGAAGACCGCCCGCTCGCCCTTCCCTCGGGTGATTCCAACGACGGTTACACGCCCACTGGTGTGTTCACGCGTCCGACGGCCGAGACCGGGCCGCGCTCTTGGTTCACCACTGTCGATCACAAAAAAATCGGCATCATGTACGGCGCCGCGGCAATTTTCTTCTTCATCATCGGCGGCGTGGAAGCGCTACTGATTCGTATGCAGTTGTGGGCTCCCCGAGGGTCACTGCTCAGCGCCAACCTCTATAACCAGGTCTACACAATGCACGGAACGACGATGGTTTTCCTCGTCGTCATGCCTATTGGTGCTGCGTTTGCGAACTACCTGATCCCGTTGCAGATCGGTGCGCGCGACGTCGCGTTTCCCCGAATCAACGCATTCAGTTTCTGGGCGTTTTTGGCCGGCGGACTTTTCCTTAACTCAAGTTGGTTGTTGGGTGGTGGCGCCGACGGCGGTTGGTTCATGTACGCACCAAACAGTGGCGTGATCTTCTCGCCAACCCATGGTGTTGATTTCTGGAACTTTGGTCTCATCATCACCGGTATCGCCTCGCTAACAGGTGCAGTGAACCTCATCGTCACGGTGCTCAATATGCGAGCTCCCGGCATGACACTTATGCGAATGCCGATCTTCACCTGGATGGCACTCGTCTCGCAGTTCTTGCTGCTCTTCGCGATCCCCGTACTTACGTCGGCGCAGGTTCTGCTCATGCTCGATCGAGGGTTCGACGCAAACTTCTTCAACGTCGCGAAGGGTGCCAACCCACTGTTGTGGGAGCACTTGTTCTGGATCTTCGGACACCCCGAGGTGTACCTCATGATCCTTCCCGCTTTTGGTCTGGTCTCAGAAATTCTTCCGACCTTCGCTCGTAAGCCGATCTTTGGTTACCCA
>CAIKHC010000089.1 GCA_903827085.1 uncultured Candidatus Nemicrothrix sp.
ATGCTCTTTGCAACACCAAGCGCCCATGCTGCGTGACCTGCAGCAGTAATGGCCATCAGACCCATCTTGAATGTGGGTGAGCTTCCACGATGCGGTGTGCGTTCAAAGAGTTCAAAAACGCGATTATCAGGAACAAACAGATCGGTGACGTTGTAGTCGTACGATCCTGTGCCCTTCAGGCCTTGAACATGCCAACCGTCGGTGAAGTTGATGTCGTCGCGATGGACCACTGCCGCAAGAAGGAGGATCTCTCCGTTGGCATCGAACATGAAGTTGCCGTCATCAATGGGAAGGAACCCAGCGCAGACAAACTCAGAATGACCGGTGCCCGAACCAAAGTTCCATGAGCCGCTGATCTTGTAGCCGCCTTCAACCTTTTGGCCTTGACCGTTCGGTGCGAACTGTCCGCCCATCGTCACGCGCTCGGCACTGCCGAATGTTTCGGCGAAACCCGAATCGGGAAGGTAAGCAGCAACCGCAGCGGCTGATGGCAGATTGGCGATGCCGATCCATCCAAACGAACCGTCGAGTTCGGCCATTGCTTGCCAGGTATTGATCATGTCGGCGAAGGAAGGTTCGGAGCCACCGGCTTCGGCCGGGTTCAGGTAGGACATGAGGCCGCATTCCCACATGGCGTCAACGATCGCTGGGGTCATGGTGCGATTTGCCTCGCATGCTGCTGCTTCAGCGAGCACGAGTTCTGCCATGCCATCGACGAGTGAGGTCCCTGAGTCAGTCAAAGTCATGTGGGCAATGTAGGCCCTCTTCTCGTCCTCGCAAAAGCAAAGCGAACCTTTCCGACAGGGAAGCCGCCGATTCCGTTCGATTTTGGAAATCAGCTGCGGCTGCCTCATCCGCTGGGCCCCGTAGCTTCGGATATCTCTCGTGACGTTGACCGAGGCCCCCCAGCGTTCCCAAACGGCGAGCCCGCCGCCTTCTCGCGTCCCGATGCCTTCTTTTCCGGGATCTGTGGCACCGTTTGCATTCGAAACTATGGACCTCTCTTCCCCGGCACCAGCCTCGATTTCCAAGTCAAGCCCGGCCTCCGATGACGGTGACCTCGTCGATCTAGTGCGACGCGATCAGTCAGCGCTTGCGAGGATTTACGACCGATTTGGGAGCGCGGTCTATGGATTGAGCCGACAAGTCCTCAAGGACGATGGACTGGCCCAAGATGTCACCCAAGAGATCTTCTTGCGGTTGTGGAATGAACCTCAACGATTTGATCCAGAACGCGGCTCGTTGCGTTCTTTTCTTCTCCGTGAAGCGCACAGTCGTTCAATCGAAAGAGTTCGATCTGAAGAGGCTCGGAGGCAACGTGAATCCCGCTCTGAATTCCGCGATCGACCTGTGCCCCTCGACATCGAAGACGATGTACTTAGATCGCTGACATCGGACGAAGTTCGTAACGCACTTTCCCAGCTTCCTGAAGGGGAACGATCCGCCATTGTTTTGGCGTACTACGGCGGTCATTCCTATCGTGAGGTTGCAAGCGTTTTGGGCGCTCCCGAAGGAACGGTCAAAAGCCGCATCCGTTCGGGACTCTTGAAACTCTCCTCGCTGCTAGATGATGAAGGATTGGAGGCCAAGCCATGACACCTGAAGACCAAA
>CAIKHC010000090.1 GCA_903827085.1 uncultured Candidatus Nemicrothrix sp.
ACGCCGATGAACTGCTGATTCACCAGCGGGCATCGTGGAAAGACCTTTGGCCCGATGCTTGGGACATTGCGGTGAGCGGCGTTGTCGCTGCCGGTGAAGCGTGGGAGTTAGCGGCTGCCCGGGAACTCGCCGAAGAACTCGGCATATCTGCCGAACTCGCGTATCTCGGTGAAGGTTCGTTTGAGGATGATGACGTCCGCGAAGTCGCCCGGATTTACCAGGCACGCACCGAGGGTCCATTCGAATTCGCAGACAACGAAATTACCGAAGCGCTATGGGTCCCGATGGAAAGCGTTCGCGAATGGCTCGTTGGGCGTTCAGTGTGCCCAGACAGCATGGCCCTGGTTCTCCCACGGCTCGATGCGCCGTGAGCCACCGGTGACCGCGCTCGCATTTCTTCTTCTTTCGTTGACTGCTGTCGTGGCTGTCAGCGACTGGCTCGCAGTTGCGAACAATTACCGCGTCGCGGAGTACGTCCTCAAACCGCTCGTGATGGTGTTCCTCATTGCAGTGGCGTTGTCGATCGAGCCGTCATCTGATTTTGCGCAAGTGATGTTGGTGATCGGGCTTGTGCTGTCGATGATCGGCGACATCGCCCTGATGCTCCCGAAGGACCTGTTCGTCGCTGGTCTCGGAGCATTTCTTGTTGCGCATGTTTTCTATGTGATTGCGTTGTTGTCGCTTGGCGTCTCGCTCACTGGATTTGTCGTCGGCATCGTTCTGATGACCGTGGTGGCGGTCATTGTTGGACGGCGGATCGTTCAAGGGGCAGCGAGAGTCGACAAGTCGCTGGCAGGTCCTGTTGCTGCGTACATCTCGGTCATTTCGCTGATGGTCGCTGCGGCGATCGGAACCGGACAATTCTTCGCCATAACCGGCGCTCTGCTGTTCGGCGCGAGTGATGCGGTGTTGGGTTGGACTCGGTTCCTCAACGATTTCCCCCGCAGCCGAATAGTCGTGATGGTCACCTATCACCTCGGCCAAGCTGGCTTGGTCCTCGCCCTTCTCTGACCAACCAGTTGCGCAACTGACCCGTAGGCTTCGCCTATGTCGTGGTCAGTCGTGCTCATCATTTTTGTCGTCATCGTCGTGCTTCTGGTTGTGCTGGCGGTCTACGACCTCCTGCAGCGAAAGCACGCGGTCCTCAGGAACTTCCCTGTCGTCGGACATCTGCGCTACATCCTCGAGGCGGTTGGTCCGGAGCTTCGTCAGTACATCGTCACCGACAACAATCAAGAACGTCCTTTCAGTCGCGACGATCGCCGGTGGGTGTACTCAACGGCCAAGCAGCAGAACGCATATTTTGGTTTCGGCACCGACAACGATCTTGACCAATCGCGCAACTACACGATCATCAAGCAGTCGATGTTTCCGCTCGACGGCCCAGCCGATGCTCCCGCGCATCCCGACCCGTCGCGGCCATTGCCGTGCGCCAAAGTTCTCGGGGCTTCGCATGGTCGGCGATTCCCGTTTCGTCCTACATCAATTGTCAATGTCTCCGGGATGAGTTTCGGATCGTTGAGCGGTGCAGCAATCGAGGCGCTCGACCGAGGCTGTGCAATGGCAGGGGCGTTGCATACGACCGGTGAAGGCGGCATCACTCCGCATCATCTCCACGGCGCTGATCTCATTTGGCAGATTGGCACTGGCTACTTCGGTTGCCGAAACGAAGACGGCTCATTCAATCTTGCGCGCGCTATCGAACAAGTGCAGGCAGCGCCGATTCGGGCGATCGAACTCAAGCTCAGTCAAGGAGCGAAGCCTGGTCTCGGAGGGTTGCTTCCGGCCAACAAAGTCACTCCCGAGATTGCCGCAATTCGCGGAATCCCTGTTGGCGTTGCGTGCAAGAGCCCGGCAGCTCACACTGCATTTACCGATGTCGACAGTCTCATCGCGTTTGTTGAAGAGTTGGCCGAGGTCACTGGTGTACCCGTGGGGATCAAGTCAGCAGTGGGTCAAGGCGAGTTTTGGACGGAACTCGCAACGAAAATGGCGGCGACAGGCCGCGGTCCTGACTTCATCACGATCGATGGGGGAGAGGGCGGCACCGGAGCAGCGCCGTTGGCCTTTACCGATCACGTGGCTCTTCCGTTCCGTTGGGGCTTCACTCGGGTCTACCGAGCCTTCGCCGAAGCGGGGATCACAGACGACATTGTCTTTATTGGCTCTGGGAAACTAGGTATGCCCCAAACGGCGTTTAGTGCGATCGCGCTTGGCTGCGACATGGTGAACGTTGGCCGGACCGCGCTCTTCTCCATTGGTTGTATTCAGTCGCAGCGCTGCCACACCGATCGCTGTCCGACCGGAGTTGCGACGCAGAATCGCCGTCTCACTCGGGGACTCGACCCCGAGGACAAAGGCGTCCGCTGCGGCAATTACCTCGCCGGAGTTCGGTTTGAACTCGAGCGTCTCAGCTGGGCCTGCGGAGTCACTCATCCAGCAAAGGTGGATGCCGACATGATTGAAATTCTCGAAGACCGGTGGACGGCCGAAACGCTCCGCGAGATGGTCGGTTACGAGCCCGGTTGGGGCATGCCGTCAAAACCGCTACTTGATGCGCTCGATATGCACCTTGGGTAGACCCTTCAACGGCCTCACCCGCCACTAGCCTCACCGCGTGCCCTCCACTTTGGAACGTGCCCGTACCGCGGTCGCGACTTCGCCAGAACTTCGCCGCCTTGTAGAGCGTGGCCGGGCCATCCTTGTCGGTCCGTCTGATGAAAAGCTTCGCCAAGAGCGAGACGAGTCCCATTGGCAGCCGGCTGCCACTGTTGGCTCTCGTTGGTGGCAGACCGCCCTAAGTGCATTAAGCGGACTAATGGGAGCCACGGTAATT
Source organism: uncultured Candidatus Nemicrothrix sp. (assembly GCA_903827085.1). Taxonomy (GTDB): domain Bacteria; phylum Actinomycetota; class Acidimicrobiia; order Acidimicrobiales; family Acidimicrobilacustridaceae; genus Acidimicrobilacustris; species Acidimicrobilacustris europaeus. The sequence continues at coordinate 2,837 of CAIKHC010000090.1, forward strand.
GCGGCGTCTGCGCCGCGATGGCGCCTGGCCGTTCCGAGTTGGCGATTGTCGATCCCCGGAATCGCCCAACCGGGTACCAGCACGCAATCAACTATGTGGTTCCTTCTCGGCTTGATCCTTCTCGGTCTTGGTTGGCTTGGTCTTGTGTATCGCGCCGGCCGTATTGCCGATCCGCGTCGGGCCGTCGTCATTGTTGGCGCTGTCATCGCTCTGTGGGCGATTCCAGTTTCTCTTGGTCCACCGCTTCTTTCGAACGATGTCTATAGCTACGTTGCCCAGGGCGAGATGGCGAGCCGCGGTATTGATCCAAGTTCGGTGGGGCCTGTCGAACTTGGCCGCAATGATTTCACGAGTGGCGCCGATCCGGTGTGGCGCTCCGCGCCGGCGCCGTACGGACCAGTCGCGGTGATTGCGGCCCGGTCGGCGGTTGAAATCGGTGGTCATGACCAAGTCGCTGCGATCAACGTGTATCGAGTCATCGTGTGGATTGCCGTCGTCATGGCGGCAATCGGCATCGGGTTGATCGCGGTTGGCAATGGTCTTTCCGCCGCTGTTGCAATCGCCATCGGCATTGGCAATCCGATCATGATTCTGCACATCATCGGCGGCGCTCATAACGATGCGCTGATGTTCGGTTTCCTCGCGCTCGGTCTCGCCGCGGCGCAGCGGGACAGGAAGAAGCTGGCAGTCGCGCTCATCGCTGCTGCAACCGCAGTGAAACTTCCCGCAGCTGTCGGTTTGCTGTACCTCGGTTGGTGCTGGCGCGGGGCAATTGCCACATGGAAAGAACGTGTCGTTACGACAGCTGCGGTCTTGGGTTCTTCAATCGCCGCCATCGTCGTCGGTTGTGTCCTCGTAGGTCTGGGTCCGGGCTGGATCACCGCTCTTACGAGCACGGGAAAAGTCAACGACACCTATTCGCCAACTACCAAGCTGGGTTTCAGCATCGCTGAGATCCTTAATGGGGTGGGACTCGACGTCAACGGCCAACTTCTTGCGTCTGGAGTCCGGGCTCTCGGTCTTTTGGCGACCGCGGTACTTGCATTCGTGATGCTGATGCGTAGTCCCCGAGTCGGATACATCAAAGCCACGGGCGTGATATTGGTTGCGTATGTTCTGCTCGGCCCGGTGATTTGGCCCTGGTATCTGGTGACAGGGTTCGCATTGCTTGCCGCCTGTGGTCTTGGCCGCTATCGCCCGTCATATTTGGTTGTTTGTCTTGCAGCTAGTTGGTTTGTCTGGCCCACTTCGGTGGTCTCAATG
>CAIKHC010000091.1 GCA_903827085.1 uncultured Candidatus Nemicrothrix sp.
CGATCTGCGCTGGCGTTTTCATCCTTTTCAAACCAGAACGCAATGAGGAAGTACGAGCAAGCGCCCACGCCTTCCCAGCCCAGGAACGTAAGCACCAAGTTGTCGCCGAGAACGAGGATGAGCATCGAGAAAACGAACAGGTTCAGGTACGTGAAAAAACGCGGGAAACGACTGTCTCCATGCATGTACCCAATTGAGTAGAGATGGATAAGCGCTGCGATACCCGTTACAAAAAACACCATCGCCATTGAAAGAGGATCGAGCAAGAAACCAATATCAACGCTGAAGTTGCCAGCTGGGATCCATTCGAACAACGAGAGTTCGTAGGTGTGTTCGGGCTCGCCCCAAAGTCCGGCGAACACAACACAGGCGGTCACAAACGAAAGGGCGACCGCACCCGTGCCGATCCAACCAGCCCGCGGTTCACCAATGCGCTTACCGAAAAACACCAAGATCAAGAAACCTGCAAGCGGCAGTGCAGGGAGTAACCAGACGAGTCCGACCATGTCCCCTATCCCCTCAATGTCCGAAGGTCATCGGCGGTAGCGCCGGGACGACGACGTGCCATCGCCACGATGAGAGCCAGGCCAACAACAACTTCGGCAGCGGCGACAACCATGACGAAAAAGACGATGATCTGACCAGAGATGTCATTGAGCATCTTGCCGAAGGTCACGAACGAAAGGTTCACGGCGTTAAGCATGAGTTCGACGCACATGATCATGACCAGTGGGTTCCGACGGATGAGAACGCCGACGCCACCGATCACAAAAAGGATCGCCGAGAGCATCAGGTACGCAAGTGAGAGGTTTGAGCCCATCAGTGCGCTCCTTCCTCGGGAATGGCGGTGAGTGGTTCGTCGCCCATATCGGTCATGGATTCCGGCTCAGGAATGGGCTGGAGATCTCGGGGGCGGCGGGAAAGAACAACCGCTCCGACAACAGCGATGGTGAGAAGAGCGGCGGTGACTTCGAGTGCGAAGACGTAGGTCGTGAACAGTTCGGTACCGATCTGGGTGATGTTCGAGACCGTGGGTGAGAGAGCGCCAGTGACCGAGCGTGAGCCGGTAACGATGGCGTCCTTACCAATAATGATGATGGCGAGCATCGCGCCGAGAAAGAGCAGCCCTACGAGTCCGGCGAGAAGCCGTTGGCCAACCAAGGGTTCGGTATCGAGGTCCTCTTCACGATCAACGCCCAACAGCATCATGACAAAGAGGATCAGTACGACGATGGCGCCGGTGTAGACGATGACCTGCACAACGGCGAGCAACTCGGCGCCAAGGTTCAGGAAAAGAACAGCGATTCCGAACAGCGTCGCAATAAGACTGAGTGCAGCATGCACCGGGTTACGCGAGGAGACGACCCCGAGTCCTCCGGCAAGCACGATCAGCGCACTAACGATAAAGACCGCAGTTTCCATGATCAGCGATCACCGCCGCGTTCATCGTCGTGGTGCTCGTCGTGTCCTGGCGAAACGTGCTCGGGAGTTCCCGGCGCATGATCCTCGTGGCCATGACCGTGTTCGTCGATCATGTCGAGAGGGGTAGCCGCGGAGTCCTTGACGTCCTGTGCGGCTTCAGGCGCACGAATGCCATAACCAAGCTCGCCCGACCAACCAACAACGCCTTCGAATTCTGCAGAACCAGAGGGTGACGTTGCGCGCATCCAAGCCGAGGTCGGCAAATCTTCGCCGGCTCGCCAGTCTTCCCACGGCATCTTCTGGGGCATGCCGTCGTCGTCAACAACGAGTTCGGCCTTGGTGTAAATCGCGTCGGCGCGGTTCGTGAACGAGAACTCAAACATCTTGCTCTCGGTAATGGCTTCTGTCGGGCAGGCTTCGACACAAAGATCGCAATGGATGCATCGGAGATAGTTGATCTCGTAGATGTAGCCAAAACGCTCACCGGGAGAAACTGGGTCCTCGATCGGATTGTCGGCGCCACGGACGAAGATGCACTTCGCAGGGCACACCCCGGCGCAGAGTTCGCAACCGATGCACTTTTCCATTCCGTCTTCGTAACGATTGAGAACGTGACGACCGTGAACCCGAATCGGCTTAGGCGCCTTTTCTTTCGGGTACTGCGTTGTCACGCGTTGCTTGCGGCCGATTTGGCGCAGGCTGACGAGAAAACCACCGAGGTAACCCATCAGTCGACCACTCCTTCAAGTCGGCGAGCTTTGGAGGTTGCAATCGCTGCCTTGAGAAGTCCGTAGCCAGTAAGGCCTACGACAGCACCAATTGCAACAGTGATGAATCCGTTCCACTGCTGATCACGCGCAACCCAGAACGTAGCAAGAAGGAGAATCCATCCGAGTGAAAGCGGGATGAGCACCTTCCAGCCAAGGTCCATGAGTTGGTCGTAGCGAACACGGGGAACCGTGCTGCGCACCCAAACGAACAAGAACAGGAATCCGGTCATCTTGAGGAGGAACCAAATGACTCCCCACAACCAACCTGGTCCAAGAAGCGCAGGACCGGCGGGGCCGCCCAAGAACAGCGTGACGATGATTGCAGCCATGGTTACGGAGTTCATGAACTCGGCAACAAAGAACAATGCGAAACGAATAGAGGAATACTCAGTGTGATAACTGCCAACGAGTTCCTGTTCCGCTTCAACAAGGTCGAACGGTGGACGATTGAGTTCCGCCTGGCTTGCAAGCAAGAAGACCACGAACGGTACAAACCCTGTGGCAATGAGATTCCAGTGAGGGATGAAGCCGCCCCAACCGCTGCCAGCCTGTGCCATCACGATGCCGTGAGTACTAAGCGTGCCGGTCGTGAGCACAACTGCGCACACGGAAAGTCCGAGTGCCGCTTCATACGAGACCATCTGTGCCGATGCACGAACAGAACCGATGAGCGGATATTTCGAACCTGAGGACCAACCGGCAAGCATGACGCCGTACACCGCGATTGATGACATGGCGAGAGCAAACAGAATGCCGATCGCCGGATCGGCGAGCTGCAGATAGGTCGTGTGTCCGAAGATCTCGACCGATCCATCGTGGCCATTACTGAAGTCGCCGCCGAATGGAACGATGGTGAAAAGCAAGAACGCAGGCACCACGGTGAGTAGTGGCGCCAAGATAAAGACCCGACGCTCGGCCCTGTCGGGGATGAGATCTTCTTTAAAGAAGAACTTGATGCCGTCGGCAAGGGTCTGAAGGATGCCGAACGGGCCTGCAGTGTTGGGGCCGACTCGGTTCTGGAAGTCGCTAACAACCTTGCGTTCGAACCAGATCATCAACATCGTCGCTACCAAAAGGAATGCG
>CAIKHC010000092.1 GCA_903827085.1 uncultured Candidatus Nemicrothrix sp.
CCGATCACTGGTCGGCGGCTCGTGTTGACGATGCACACACTGCGGCGACCATCGCCACCGAATTTGAGCGAAGCGGCATGTTGCTCGATCCACACACAGCGGTTGGCTTGGCCGCAGCCCGCCAGGCGCGGGCCGATGCATCGGTGCCAATGGTGGTGCTTTCCACTGCCCATCCGGCGAAGTTCCCCGATGCGGTTGAGGCCGCGTCAGGTGTTCGACCACCGTTACCCGAACACCTTGCCGATCTCTTCGATCGTCCCGAGCAATTCGAAGTCTGCGCCAACGATTTCGCCACGGTACGTGGACGAATCGAAGCAATCCTCGATCAGTCCTGAGGCCGATCTGCCACATGGCGAGATCTTCGGGCAGACTGTTGGTCCGATGAAATACGTGGTTTGTGTCCCCGACGGTTGTGCCGACGAGCCGCTTGCTGAGCTCGGCGGTCGCACGCCCCTCCAAGCAGCCAATACCCCCGTTCTCGACCGCATTGCGGCGCGTTCGACACTCGGACGCGCTGCGGTCATTCCGCCGGGACTTCCCCCTGGTTCCGACGTTGGCAACATGTCGATCTTTGGCTACGACCCGGCCGAGTATCACACCGGTCGCGCTCCTATCGAGGCAGCCGCACTCGGTTTGAAACTTCGTCCCGATCAGGTGGCCTATCGCTGCAATTTGTCAACGATTGGCGACGACGGAACCATGATCGACTTCGCTGGTGGACATCCATCCACTGAGCGTGCAGCCGCCGCAATCGAAGCAATGCACAAAGCGTTCGCCGATGAAGGCATTGAGTTTCATCGCGGCGTTCAATATCGCCACATCATGGTCGCCCCTGCCGACTGGGCCGAGGCCGAATGCGCGCCGCCGCACGACCTGACCGGTAAGCCGCTTGTGTGGCCGACCGGTGCCGCAGCATCGAAGCTCCAGCGCGTGATGGATGCGTCGCGCGACATTCTCGCTGATTTCGACATCGACGCGAACACGGTGTGGCTGTGGGGCCAAGGTTTTCAACCACAAATGCCATCGTTCGAAAGCGCCTATGGAATCAAGGCCGGACTAGTAACCGCTGTTGACCTTGTTCGTGGTCTTGGTGTCCTTACCGATATCGAAGTTGTCGAACTTGAAACTGCCACTGGTTGGTACGACACCGATTATGAAGGCAAGCGCGATTGCGCCGTCGACGGACTCGATGATGGGCTCGACCTGTTCATCATCCACGTCGAAGCCACAGACGAAGCTGGACATGCTGGCAATGTCGAGGAAAAAGTTCGAGCACTCGAGAACTGGGATTCACGAATCCTCGCTGGCCTCGTCGAATCTCTCGATGCGAGCGGTCCGTGGCGAATGTTGCTGCTGCCGGATCACGCGACACCTCTTGCACTCCGTACCCATACGCCCGATGCGGTTCCCTACCTGCTGTTCGACTCCACCGTCGATGGTCCTGGTGGCGAATACACCGAAGCAGGCGTTGCCGAGATGCCTGTCGTGCCAGGCCATGAACTCATAGGGCGATTGGTCGCTCGTTGACCTTCTTGGTTGTCCTCACCGGACACCACTAACCTGACGACGTCGCTTGTGACCGCTTCGGCTGGTCCGGCGTCTCCCCGTCGTCCGACGGACCATTGCTTCGATCGAGGCGATGTCTCTCCCGTACCGCAGTGCAACGCTTTCCCAAGTTCTCCCTATCTCACCCGGTCGATTGCGCCCGGGAGGAACGAGGTCCCCATGTCTGAGAAGGATCAACGCGCCACGCTTGAAGCGAAAGATCGCGACGAGCTCCTGACGATTGCGTCGACCCTCGGCGGCAAGCCCGGCTCGCGTGCGAAGAAGGCCGAAGTGATAGATCTGATCCTTGGGCTCATCGCCGACTCCGAGCCTGCGCCACCCAAGCCGCGCCGGGGCCGTCCCCCGAAGGCTGCAGTTGTCGAAGAAGCGCCTGTCGACGAAGAGGATGAAGAGATCGAAGAGGTCGTTGCGATCGACGACGAGACATCAAGCGATGACGATGCTGATCACGCCGATGACGGCGATGTTGGCGACGAAACCTCGGGGACGAGCGCGAACAATGGTGCATCCCGACCCTCGGGTGAAACCGACACCGATGGTGATGATGGCGAGGGTGGCAGCCGTCGTCGTCGGCGTCGTGGCCGTGATCGCGGTGGCGAACGCTTTGAGGCTCGTACCGACGAGCCGTGGTCGGGCGATCCTGTCGAGGTTTCGGGTGTTCTTGATCTTCGCGACGAAGGCTACGGATTCATTCGAGTAAGCGGCTATTTGCCCACTCGTGACGACGTGTACGTGTCGGTCAAACAAACCCGCCAGTTCTCGCTTCGTCGTGGCGACGTCATCGTCGGAACAAGTCGCCCTGCCGCTCGTAACGAAAAGAACCCAGCACTGCTTCGCATCGACTCTGTCAACGGGGGAGCGCCCGATTCGGCTCGCGAGCGCCGTCGATTCGACGACCTCACGCCGTTGTTCCCCGACGAGCGCCTCACGCTTTCATCGCGTGATGAGCCGTACAACATGACGACTCGAATCATTGATCTTCTTGCTCCGATCGGAAAGGGCCAGCGCGGTCTCATCGTTGCGCCGCCGAAAGCGGGCAAGACCACGATCATGAAGCAGATCGCAAAGTCGATCTCTGAAAATAATCCTGACGTTCACCTGATGGTGCTTCTTGTTGACGAGCGTCCCGAAGAGGTCACCGACATGCGTCGTTCGGTGAACGGAGAAGTTGTTGCGTCGACGTTCGACCGCCCCGCCGAAGAACACACTTCGGTCGCGGAACTCGTTCTTGAACGCGCAAAGCGTTTGGTCGAGGAAGGTCGAGACGTCGTCATCATCCTCGACGGCATCACTCGTCTTGCCCGGGCGTACAACTTGGCCGCTCCTGCGACTGGTCGCGTGATGTCCGGCGGTATCGACACCGGAGCCCTCTACCCACCGAAGAAGTTCTTCGGCGCTGCCCGGAATCTCGAAGAGGGTGGCTCGCTCACGATCATTGCCAGTGC
>CAIKHC010000093.1 GCA_903827085.1 uncultured Candidatus Nemicrothrix sp.
CGCTTGTCGTCACGCTGGTGTGCTGGGTTGTTGGCCTGTGCGACGTACTTGGTGTTCGGCTCTTTAAACAGATCGACACCACCGACGTGATCAACGTGACCTTGGGTCGTGAAGATGTAGTGGGTCGGCCCGGGGCAGATCGCGTCGAAGACCCGCTTGTGATGCGGCGCCTCGTACCCCATTCCGGTGTTCACGATGATTCGGCCGTTGTCGGTGAGGATCATGTAGGTGGCAGTGGTTCCACCTGATCGATAGATGAGTCCGTCCACAACTGGATACGCCGGATCGTCATACACCGGGGTAAGCAACTCTTTGCCCGGTCGGGTGTCAATGAGATGGTCGACTTGCTCTTGGATGTTCATTTGACCTCGATTTGTACGGGAAACGTGTTCATGTAGTCGGTGTAGCGGGTACGAACTTCTTCTGGGGTGACACCAAAGTCGCCGCGGAGGTCATACACAACACGCCCCTCTTTGCCGCGGGGATGTGCCGCTTGGTACGCAGCGACTTCCGCCTTCGCTTCGCCAGTGAATTCAATTCCGGCCATGTCATAAATGCGCTGCAGCGTTCCCATTTCATCGGCCATGTACTCGTGGAAGAAAACATCAACCGTGCGATCGGCAGGAAGAAGATGCCGATCACGGAGCGAGGAATCGAGAAGTCGGCCAATGCGGTCAGTCCAGTAGTCGCGATACCACTCGGGATTCGATGTCTTGTACGACGTACGTGCGCCATAGGTGAGCATCGTGATCGTGGACTGCACGACGGCAACGGGATCGCGATGGGTCACAACAATCGTGGCATCAGGAAACGTTGTCATCAACGGACCGATCTGCTCGAGATGCTGTGGGGACTTCAGTACCCAACGCTCGCGCGGCCTGTACCACTGCATAATCTGCAGCACTGTTTTCATATACGCGTAATGAGGCGTCTGATCGTGGGCGAGGAAGTAGTCACGCCACTTCGGAGTTCTCGCGACCCACTCAAGGTTGTAACTCGTGAAGTCAGGCGTCATGAGTTCAAGTTCTTCATGCACGTGATCCGGATTCATCGGGTGCATGGCAGCAATAAAGGGAGCGCCGGCCTGCATTGCTTCCCACTGACCCTGGCAACGAGTCCAGCGAGGGTCGACGCCATCAGTAGGAGTTTCCTCGCTGGGATCAGGAACCGGTTCATACGATTCCCACAGGGGCATCGAACGGAACCGACTGTCGGCAGCAAGCAAGTTCACGAGATTCGTGGTGCCCGAACGTGGAAGCCCGATCACGATCACGGGCTTCTCGATTGGGATATCGAGAATCTCAGGATGTTGCTTCAGTAGTTCCCGAATGCGCAGTCGATTCGACGCGTAGCGAACACAATCGCCGAACATCATCATCCGACCGAGTCCGGTGCGCTCAGGGTCAGCATTCATTTCGTCGAGCTGGACCTCGAGCCGCTCGCGAAAGTCGTCAGCACCAAAATCGCTTAGGCCTGTTTGAGCGACGGCTGCAGCACAAACCGCGTCGACAGTGAGTTCCGTATGAACCGTCTCGCCATAGTCAAGACC
>CAIKHC010000094.1 GCA_903827085.1 uncultured Candidatus Nemicrothrix sp.
ACCATCACAACGTTTTGCGACAGCGACGAACGAGACGAATGGGATCTCCACGGACTTCACTCTGAAGTCGCAGCAATGTGGCCGACTGAACTGACAGAAGAAGCACTCCACGCAGCGCTTACAACCGATGATCTCTACGAAACCATCATGAGCGAAGCCACCGCCTATTACGAGCGTCGCGAGGCTGAATTTGGCGACGACACGATGCGTGAAGTTGAGCGTCAGGTCATGCTCCGCATCATCGATCAGAAGTGGCGCGAGCATCTCTACGAAATGGATTACCTGCAGGAGGGAATCAACCTCCGAGCCATGGGGCAGAAGGATCCGCTCATTGAGTGGCAGCGAGAGGGCTACGAGATGTTCGGTTCGATGATGTCTTCTATCGCGACCGACTTCGTGACCTACGTGATGCACGCACAGGTAACGGTTACCGAGCAGATCCGCGAGAACGAACCGAAGGTCTCGAACCTGCAGTACACCGCTCCCGTCGACCCGAGCGAGGCTCCTAGCGGCATGCAGGCTGCTGCACGTGCTCAGGCCGCGGCGGAAGGCCTCGAGGTTCCCTCTGAGGCAATTGAAGAGATCTCCAACACGCCAACAGTGAAGAGTGACTGGGACAAGACCCCACGAAATGCTCCTTGCCCCTGCGGTTCGGGCAAGAAGTTCAAGGTCTGTCACGGCGCATGAGGGATTATTCCGACGAACTTACCGACTTGCAACGTCGGATCGACGAAGCGCGGGTGTACCTGCGTATCGAAGAACTCCTCCTGGCTCGTCCACAGCTTGAGACCGAGGCGAGTCGGCCCGATCTTTGGGACGATCCTGATCTTGCTCGGAAGATCAATGGCGAGTTGTCTGCTTGCACCGAAGATCTGGAACTGTTCGACCAACTGTCGTCACGACTCGAAGACGCCGAAACGCTGCACGAACTTGGGCGCGAAGAACACGATGAATCTGTCGAAGCCGAGGTCGAGGAGTCAATGGCGGCGCTTGCGTCTGACCTTGGCGAACTCGAACTTCGAGCGCTCTTCACAGGTGAGTACGACGACACCAACGCGATTTGTGAAATCCAGTCCGGTGAAGGTGGAGCCGACGCGCAGGATTGGGCGAACATGCTTCTCCGAATGTTCCTACGCTGGGCCGAAAAGCGCGGTTTCAACGTTGAACTCGAGGAAGTGTCTGCTGGCAACGAGGCTGGTATTTCTTCCGCAACGTTCCTGGTGAATGGCCGCCATGCCTATGGGCGGCTCCGCTCTGAGCACGGTGTGCATCGGCTCGTCCGTATTTCTCCTCTCAACGCGCAGGGGAAACGCCAGACAGCCTTTGCGGCCCTCAAGGTCACTCCGTTCCTCGAAGATGTCCCCGACATCGAGATCGATGAGAAAGACCTCCGTATCGACACCTACCGATCCTCTGGTGCGGGTGGTCAGCATGTGAACGTCACGGACTCCGCTGTCCGTATCACTCATTTGCCGTCCGGAATCGTTACCTCATGCCAGAACGAGCGAAGTCAGCATCAGAACAAAGACCGCGCGATGCAGATCCTGCGGGCGAAGTTGGCCGAGCGGCAGCGTGAAGAACGCCTAGCGGAACTTTCCAACATTCGCGGCGAGCAGCGTTCGGTGGGCTTTGGAAGCCAGATTCGCTCCTATGTGACACAGCCATACCAAATGGTGAAAGACCTTCGGTCGGGGTACGAAGTCGGCAATGTCGACGGAGTGTTCGACGGCGACCTCGATGGTTTCATGGAGGCATACCTTCAATGGGAACGCAGCGGGGCTGACACCGCCGGCGAGTAGCACCTAGGCGAGAGCTACAAGCTCCAGCGATTCGGCCGAGAAGTAATCGAGTTGCCCGTCGGGCATAAGCAGTACGCGATCGGGGGCGAGTGCCTCAACGAATTCAACATCGTGACTCACGATCACCATTGTTCCTGGCCACGCAGCAAGCGCTGTTCCTGTTGCGGTGCGCGACATCGGATCGAGGTTGTTGGTGGGCTCGTCGAGCAGCAGGAGATTGTGGTTTCCCGCTACGAGTTGGGCGAGAGCAAGTTTCGTCTTTTCGCCACCGGAAAGCGTCCCGGCATCTTGAAATACTTTGTCGCCACTAAGCCCGAACATTCCGAGGAGGGCACGGACACCTTCGTCGCCAAGTTCGGTATCGCGACGCATGTGGTCGATCATCGAAACCCCGGAGTCAATGCCTTCGTGTTCCTGTGCGTAGTAACCGGCAGAAACATTCAGTCCAAGCTCAAATTGTCCGAGGTCAGTATCGGATGTACCCGCGAGAATTTTTAGAAGGCTGGTCTTTCCGGCGCCGTTGAGGCCCATGACCAAGAGTCGTTCGCCGCGACCGACATCAAATGAGACATCTGCGAACACATCGTTTGCGCCGTAGCTCTTCCAGAGTCCATTTGCAGTCAGCACGGTGCGTCCACAACTCGGTGGGGGAGGGAATCGCAACTCGATGGTCCGTCGCGCTGCTGGACCTTCAACCTGGTTAGAGCGGATTCGTTGGGCTCGGTTGTCGAGATTTTTGGCAACACGTGCGCGTTTCGCCGTCTGGCCACGCATTGAATCGGCGAGGGTCGACAATCGTTTGATTTCGCTTTGCTGACGTTCAGCCATTTTGCTGAGACGCTCTTCATCGCGTTCTCGTGAAACCAGATACTGGCTATAGGTGCCCCGGTACTCGACGACTTCACCGGTGGCCTCCTCGGCTTCGCGGTCGAGGTGGATGACGCGGGTGATGGCCTCGTCAAGGAGGTCGAGGTCATGACTAATGACGAGAAGCGCGCCTCGATACGAGCGAAGGAATGACAGCAACCAATCGCGAGCATCGGCATCGAGGTGGTTTGTTGGCTCATCCAGGAGGAGTAGTTCGCTGCCTGCAAAGAGAATGCGAGATAGTTCGAGGCGTCGGCGCTCCCCGCCGGAGAGTGCCCCGATAGGAAGCTCGAGGCGATCAGAGCGCAGTCCGAGGCCGTCAACCAGTTTTCGGGCGTCAGATTCGGCGGCGTAGCCACCATCGATCTCGAATCGTTCCTGAGCGTTCGTGAACTTCGTGATGTTCTGTTCCGATGGGTCGAGTTCCATCGCTTGGCGCAGTGTCTCGAGACGGTTCACCGCGACATCGAAGCCTCTGCCCGAAAGTACGTGGGTTATCGCGAGAGTTTCGGGATCGACGGCGTCTTGTCGGGGATCCTGTGAGAGGTAGCCAGTGCCGCCTGACCGTTCGACGGTTCCTCGTTTTGGGGCGTTATCGCCACCTAGTACCCGGAAGAGGGTGGTCTTGCCGGCTCCGTTTCGCCCGACCAGGCCGACCTTGTCTCCCGCCCTCACTTGGAAGGTGGTGCCATCAACGATGGTCTTCCCCCCGATTTCAACAACGAGGTCACGGACGTTTAACACCGATCAATTCAACCACTCCTGCGGGGTGGTGCCGACATCGGCTCTTTGAGGGCCCTCAGTTGGATCCTGCTGTGCCTCAGGAAGAGCGAGCCGGTCCGAGGAAGACAGCGACGGGGTCGCCCTTTCGGCGAAGTGCTTCGACACGATCGAGGAGTACCGGGTCGACTCCGTTCAGACCCTTCGCCTCGGTGTCGACGCCGCCAGATCCGTTCGTGAGTGCCTCAGCAAGGTCGACGCGACCGGCCGCTATGAGTTGGTCTTGAAGGAGCGACTGATCGATGAAGAACTCGGCTCGTTGATCCTGGGTGAGCGGATCCCATCCTCCGAGAAACGTCATGCTTGGATCAGCCTTGAACTGAGTGATCTGGTCAGCACTGACGATCCAAAGTGTGCCCACGGGGGTGCGGTTCGATTCGGAGCGTTCCGGGCCGAGGTGGCTGATCATGTTCGGCTCGGCAACAACTTTGATGCCTGTGCGTTCGAGCTGCAGTCGAAGTGCATCTCCGTAGTCCCCGCGCACCGAACCAGTGGTAACAACGAGGAGCGGTCCCGAGCCCTGCAGAGCATCAAGCGTTTGTTGAAGGAAGCCGTTGAGGACAACGCCCGTGGATGGACTCGGTGGTGGAGTCGAGGATGTCGCAGAGATGACTGGTCCCGTCGCGGCCAACGTCACGATCGCTGCACCGACAGCGAGGACTCCGGTTGCGATGCGTTGCATTGATTGGGTTTGGATGCGCTGGTACAGCACTGACCACAAAACCCAGACGATGGAAAGCCACCACAGACTCGCGATGACCCACCACCATCGGACCACCCAGTCGAAGAGCGGTCCTGTGACGCGTGCGGTTGCGATCAAACCGCCGAGAGCAGTAGCGATTACAACGAGTTGGAAGCGAAGTGCAGTAAGCACTCGCATGCGAACGGCAAGCCACAGTGAACCTGTCATTGACAGAATCGGAACAGCCAAGGCTGCAAGTCCTGAACCTAGGAGTGCGCCATCAAGGCCTGCGAGTTCAGCGCGCCCAAGCCACGGAGCTGAGGGAAGCCGTAATTGATCGGCTGCGACATGAAGAGCGGTACCGAACCCGGCAGGGCTATCGCCGGGGGAGAGGAAGTACTGAGCGATTGCTCCGAGGTTTCCGGTGCCGGCAACTTGGTCGAGGAGGACCGGAAGCCAGCAGCCGATGACCACTGCAGATGAGAGTCCCAGGACCCACCAACGTTGTTTGGTTGCAGTTGGCAGGAGAGCGCCCATCGATTTGCTGCGCCAAGTGATGACGAAAACAGAAACGCCGAGCATTGCAAGCATCGGTAGATAACCGATATGGCTCTGAAGCTCGAATGACACGAGAAACGCCAATGGCGGCCACATCCAAAAGTCGCCTTCAATGACCGACCAGACAAGGAAAACGGTGAGCGCGAGCGGAAGAAGTGTGATGAACGGATTCCAAGGATCGCGGATCGTTGCCGCACCCATTGCGTGGATGAGGATCGCAGTCGCGGTCATGGTGAGGGCAACCATTGGCAGGCGGCCCCTACGCCACGCAACGGCGCTGAGTGCAGCGACGGTCAATGCGTTGATCGTCGCTGCTGCAGCGAGAATCGCTTCTGGTTTATCGCCAAAGAGGTGATAGGGAAACGCAAGCAGCCAGTACATGAGCGGGCCAGGATGATTCCATCCGAATCGAGAGTAGGGACCGACAAGTGGTGTGTCCCGTCCGACATCTTCGACTCGCATCGTTAGTACCGCCCAGTCGCCACTGGGTCGCCAAACAAAATCGAGGGCAGCGCGTCCTGCATCAAGGATTGGCCAGATCACAATTGCGGTGAGAACGACTGCGACGATGACGGACGCGATCGCCCACGGATCACGCCACCATCGTGGGGTCGACAAACTCGTGGTTCGGAACTCCGAAATGGGCGGTGGGATCGTTTGTGTCACAACGCTCAAACGGTAGTGCTGTTGAGTGCGACTTCCCGGGGCGGCGCCCCGGCAGCCTGAAGAAGTAGTTCGACGGCATCGATCTCAGGTGTCGCGATCGCGAGCGGTCCCGCTTCAATGAGGGCAGTGCGCTGTAACAAAATGGAGAATTGTTTGGGATCAAGGTCGGAACGAAGTTCTCTTCGTTCGAAAGCCTGTTTGACGGCTGCATCAAAAAGTGGCCGAGAGTCGAAGTCAATGAGTTCATAACGCGGTTGCGCGGTATGGCCACTGAGAAGAAGCATCATGTTCTGGGCAATTACGGGATTGCGGCGGATCTCATCGGTATTGATGTCGATAAATTCTCGAACAAGCGCAATGCCAGCAAGGTCGGGTTCGACTGACTGGTAACGCTCGAAACAGTTGACGAAAAGTAGGCACATAGCGATGCCGGGACGGGAGCCGAACATTTGTTGAAGTGTGGACTCGGAGTATCCGGTTACGGCCGCGATCTCGGACATCGAGAGTTCGCCGAATCCGATTCGTGCGAGCATTCGCCGAATCGCGATGGTGGCTTCTCGCATGGATGTTTCAGCGATGGGAGCGGAACTCTGGTCACCTGCCGTTTCGTGCTCTCGCAGCTTCATCGCTAATCCAACAGCGGGCCAACTATTGAGTGAATCGACGATTTCGTAGAGGCCTCGGTTGTCCTCAGGCCGTCGAGTGAGAGTGACGAGCAGCGGGAGTAGCGCCATGCCATAGAGATCAGGTGAAAAAGAGTCGGGGTCCAAGCGATAGCGAGCTGCAAGTCCTTCAAGAAGGGCGCTGAAGATGATTTGCATCATCGACTCATCGATTGGCTCCCGTAATTTCCGACCCCAACGATCAAGGCTGAGCAGAAACGGCGCGTACTGCGCGACTTCAGCGTTGCGGTAGAGGTCCTTGAGGGTCGCGGCTATCGCTGGGTCGTCTGCTTTCGAAAGGAACGCCAGTCGAAGGCCGAACGATTCATCATTGACCGCGGCCTCAAAGTGCGCTCGACAGCTCTCAACTACGGCTTGCGGGAGGTCGGTGATTCCCGATTTCGGCCGGATGTCGATCGGGAGATTCGCCACGATCGACGGGTAATTCATGGTGTTGAGGTCAATAAGGTGAGTGGCAAGGTCAGCGACGTATTCCTCGGTCGAAGGCCAGTAGGCATAGAACGTCGAACGAGTGACGTTGGCGACCGCTGCGATCCGAGCGACAGTGAAACCGCTGACTAAAACCGACGCAGTGTGGTCAGCCCAAATGGCGATGCCGGCATCCAAGATCTTGGTTCGCGTCCCAGAATGTCGCTCGTTCAATTTCGTCATCCGAAACTCCCTCCACTGGCCCAACTAGACACCATTGTCTAGTTGAACACGCAGCACTGATCATTGACGTATGGGTCCCGGGTTGGAAAAGTACGCCCAAGGAACGGGATCTGACCTTCGCCGCTGTGTGAAGTGGTCAAAGCAGGCGGGCGAAAAATGGCGGGAAGAAGAGCAGAAGGCACGGAAGGGTCTGGGCGAGGCGCCCGGCAGTCGATTGCAGCCTCGGGTCCCTTTGCACATCAGGCCCACACTGCGTTCTGGGCGGGAGACTTCACCGCCCTCGACGAGTTGCTCTCCACCGCCCCGGCGCTCGTCGGGTCTGGCCCATGGCCTGACGAAATCGCGTCTCAAGTCGTCTTCCAACGTTCACTCGGCGCGGTGCTTGCGTCGCTACGCGGAAACCGTGACGATGCCGAAAGGGGCTTTTTCGATGCCCTCACTCTTAGTGGCGGCCAACCGGTCGATGAGGCTCGGGTCATTGCATACTCACTGCGCGCAGCGTTCGCGAGTGACGGTGAGCCGGAGCGGGCGCTGGATGATGTTGGGCGGGCTCGTCAGCTTTCCTCGGCAGTCGGCAATAGCGAACTAGCCGCAGTTGCCTCGATTGGTGAAGGTTGGGCGCTTAGTGAGTTAGGACAGCTTGAGGAAGCAGCCAGGGTGCTTCAGGACGCCACGGAAAACTTGCCCGACAGCCTCGGTCGTTCCGTGGCGCAATTGCGGCTAGCGGAAGTTGAGTTGATGATGGGCGATCGCGCGTCGGCCCGTTCATCGGTAGATATGGCTCGCGAGACCTTCCTTGCGGCTGAAGCGCGCTACTGGGGAGCTCGCGCAGTGCTTCTCACCGGGGCGATCGACCGAGACCGCGGTGGGCGTTGGCTCAAACTGGCGAGAGAACTCGCTCTTCCTGATCCGGCCTATGAACGGCTCTTTCTACCCGAAGGCGTGCTTTCGATTGATCTGGCGGCGAAGAGTCCAGTGCGACGCGATGGCGTGCCAGTTGTGTTTCTGACTCGTCATGCCGAAGCAGCGTTGCGACTGCTCGCGATGTCCGGAGCCGAGGGAATGAGTGTTCAACGTATTGCTGATGTCTTCTGGCCAGGTGTGCCGCTTGATCGCCAGCGTGCTCGCCTACGTACATTGCTCTGGCAAGTACGAAACTCGCTGGGGGCCGATGCGTGGCGCGTGCAACGACAGCGAGATCTCGTCGTGTTCGACACAAGCGGTGTGGATGTTCACGCTTCGATTACTGCAACGGCGATAGCCGCAGAGTTCTCATCGCGCCGTTCGCCGTCTCGCTAGGAGACGGACTGATCACACGTCGTCGGGGTCGTACTCGCCGCGCTCGTAACGACGGCGACGGTTGATCTGTGCGGCGAAGGCCACAACGCAGACCACGGCAAGGATGGCGAAGATCGCGACGAGGATCATGACCAGAGCCTAGGCGCTGTCATCATCAGGCAACGATCATGGTCGTAACGAACGCCCGATGATCTCTTTCATGATTTCGGTGGTGCCGCCGTAAATGGTTTGAATGCGCGTGTCGAGGTATGCCCGGGCGATCGGATATTCGAGCATGTAGCCGTAACCACCATGGAGTTGCACGCAGGAATCGACGACGCGCTTTTGCAATTCGGTCGTCCACCATTTCGCCATCGCCGCTTCTTCTGCGGTGAGTTCCTTGGCGTTCAGGGCCTCGATGCAGCGGTCGAGAAACACCTCGGCGATTTCGATTTCGGTTGCGCACTCGGCGAG
>CAIKHC010000095.1 GCA_903827085.1 uncultured Candidatus Nemicrothrix sp.
GACCAACGCGCTCGGCCTCGGCGGCTTTGAGATCGTCACCGAAGAAGATGAGTTCCTTCGCCTTCTGCATGCCGATGAGGCGGGGGAGCATGTACGCGCCGCCACCGTCTGGGGTAATGCCGCGACGTACGAACACTTCGATGAACTTGGCGTTGTCGGCGGCGATCACAAGGTCGGAAGCGAATGCGATGTGAGCGCCGATGCCGGCTGCCGTTCCGTTGACTGCGCAAATGACTGGCTTTTCGCAATCCATGATGGATGCAATGAGACGCTGAGCGCCGCGCTTGATGTTTCGGCCAACATCGCCGAGCACCTTGGCAGGAGCATCGGCCGGGCCGGGGTTCACCGGGATGGTCGAGACGCGAAGGTCGGCGCCGGTGCAGAAATGACGCTCGCCAGATGCGGTGATGATGATGCAACGAATGTTGAGGTCGTTCGACGCGCCTTCCATAAGCGAAATGGTGAGGTTGCGCTGATCGGGGGTGATGGCATTGGCCGCATCGGGGCGATTGAGGGTGAGCGTGGCCACGCCGTTGTCGGAGATCTCGAACAGGATGTCGGTGCCGAGAATGCCGTTGGGATCGTTTGCGTAGGTCGGTGCTGTCATAAGGAGTTTCTACCATTCCGCACCCTCGCATCCTGCCTGTCCGGTTAGGTTCGGGCCATGGACTCGCAGAAATTCGACGCATTGTTTGATCTCACCGGCCGCACCGCCATTGTCACCGGCGGAACTCGGGGTATTGGCCGGGCTATTGCCGAAGGCCTTATTTGTGCAGGTGCCAATGTCGTGGTCGCGAGCCGGAAGGTCGATGCCTGCGAAGAAACCGAAAAGCATCTGAATGTGTTGGCCGCTGGCGCAGCCCGGGGTGGTCGGGCGCTTGGCGTCCCAACGCATATGGGCGATATCGACGCGCTGAACGGGTTGGTCGGCGCAACGGTGGCCAAGTTCGGCGGCGTCGACATCATCGTGAACAACGCAGCAACTGGTTTGGCCATGCCGATCGGCGAGTTCACTCCCGAGGCGTGGGACAAGCAGTTCGAAGTCAATCTTCGTGGACCCATGTTCCTGATTCAAGCGGCGCTTCCATATCTCGAACAAAGTGAACACGCGTCAGTTATCAATGTGATTAGTGCCGGCGCGTTCCTGGCTGGTCCGCAGGTGTCGATGTACGCAGCAGCGAAAGCCGCGCTCATGTCGTTCACCCGTTCGTTCGCCAGTGGTCTGGCGAAGAAGAACATTCGCGTCAACGCCCTTGCTCCCGGCACCGTCGATACCGACATGGTTCGAGCCAACTCTCCCGAAGCTCAGGCCTCGATGGCGGCGGCCTCGCCGATGAAGCGCGCGGCTCATGCCGACGAAATGGTGGGTCCGGCGTTGTTACTGGCCTCCGATGCTGGCAGTTTCATCACCGGTCAGGTCATCCTCGCCGACGGCGGCATGGTTCCGCACTGATCTAGGGTTTGCTCATGCCGCTGTATGACTACAAGTGCCCCGAGTGCGACACCACCTTTGAAGCTCGTCGCTCAATGGCCGAAGCGTCAGACCCCGTTGATTGTCCAAATGGGCACGCCGGGTCGCGTCGTCTGCTGAGCGTGTTTGCAACGGTTGGCGGTTCTTCGAGTTCGTCAGCGCCTGCGCCCGCACCGATGCCGCGTGCTGGTGGTCACGGTTGTGGCGGCGGGATGTGCGGCTGTTAGTTCCGGCCGCGGCGCGTTACACGTCGCGTTCGTAGATCCAATCGCCTTCGCCCATGAGCAAGCGATTTCGCGTGCCTGGCACAGATGCATCGCCAACCGCATAACCCGCATCACCCGCATACAACGCAATGTTGTAGCCGTCTTTGCGAGTGAACTTCGTGACAAAGAATTCCGGTGAGTTGTCGCGGTAATGCGCGAGAGCCTCGGTTGCCGTTGCAAATGATGCGAGCAACGCAAGGGTGATGAACGTGGGCGGAATGAGTTCGATTTCGCCTTCGTTGCGCTGGCGCATTGCATCGGCTGGGCGCATCCATGCGAGCTCGTGAATCTCGCCGCCGTCGGCAGTGAGCGTTTCGGTAGGTGCAGGGCCCATGAAGAAATAGGTCGAGAAACGCTTGGGTGCTTCGAGCGGGGGAGTCCAGTGCGACATGAACACGAGATCGTCAGCGTTGATGAGTGCATCGGCTTCTTCGGCCGCTTCGCGCACGCATGCCCGGCGAGCAACATCGAGAAAGTCCTCGTGCGATTCATCGAAATGTTCGCCAGCGAATTCGGTGCCGTGGTCTTCGGCGTCGATGCGTCCGCCGGGGAACACCCACGCGCCGCCGGCGAAATAGATCTTGGAATTGCGTCGGGCAAGAAGAACTTCGGTTCCCTCTGTGCTGTCGGCGGCGTCACGAATGAGAACAACAGTGGCGGCAGCG
Organism: uncultured Candidatus Nemicrothrix sp.; assembly: GCA_903827085.1. Lineage (GTDB taxonomy): Bacteria > Actinomycetota > Acidimicrobiia > Acidimicrobiales > Acidimicrobilacustridaceae > Acidimicrobilacustris > Acidimicrobilacustris europaeus. Next base: position 2,403 of record CAIKHC010000095.1, read on the forward strand.
ATGGCAACTTGTTCAACCTCGGGCTTTGTCCAGTCCTCTGGTCGATTGCTTTTTGCTTCGTCCATTAGTCGCCCCCCATGCCCAACCGTTCAAGCATCGTACGGGGAACGCCGTGGTCGTCGTTTGCCAAGCGAGCGGCGCGTTCCACATTCACTGCATCGAGATCGCGCCCCGACCATTCATCCCAAGGGCCGGCCGGAATGCGTGAGGGATCGTCGCCAGCGTCATCGCACGCGTAGAGATAGGCCTGCAGGAGGTGCAGGTGTCGTGGCGCGCCGATTGGTCCTTGACCCGGCACGATCACGGTCGCCTGATCGGCCAGTTCGCCGAGGGTGTCGGCCCATACCGCCGGGTTGCCGTCCCATGCGTTTGGTGTCGTGCCAATCGTTGCGAATGCACCGGCGAACATCACGCCCGCCGATGGCACGAGCACCACAAGATTCTCTGATTGCTGACCGCTCACGGGCAGAGCCAGCACAACGGGGGTGAGCCAAGCCGCAGCATCGACAACATGCGAGACGGGTCGTGTTGAGAACGGAACCTCGGCGGTTCGGGGATTGGTGTCGTAATCGTGAGCCCACGCAGGTGAGAGTCGTTTGTACGCCTCGATGGGGGCGGGCTGATCGAGCAGCACATTGGTTTGGGTGCGGCCATAACGAGCAGCCATCCAAAACACCGCCGAACCGCCAACGGAATCGAGATGACTACTTGTATAGACAACGCGCTTGATGGGCAGGCCGAAGCGGTCGGCAATTTCGTTGTTCACCGCGCGGGCGGCCGAAGGGGCCAAGAGCGTGTCGATCACGGTGATGCCGTCGTCTTCAATGACGACGCCAGCGTTGCCGGTGCCATTTCCGATCCAGGCCCACACATTTGGGGCGATGGGTTGCAGGCTTCCGCAGTCGGCCGCGACCGGACCGATATCGGGGGTCGGGGGCATTGGTCCGAGATCGGTCATGGGCCTGAGCGTAGGGGGCTATCGTCTCGCCGTGGCCAACCACAAGAAGACTCAAAAGCCCCGTAAACCGCAGCACCACCTTCCCAAGGTCGGTACTCCGCAGAATGACGCCTATCGGCTCAAGCGCAGCCGCGAGGATGTTCTCGATTTCGGGCTTATGCACCCAGGCAATGGTCTGCTTACAAAAATCATCGGTGTGCTTGCCGTGATCTTTGTTGTGGCCATGCTGGTGGCGTTCATTTTCCTGACCTAAGTCAGGCGAAGACTTAGAGCAGCAGTCCGCCGTCGACGGGAATGACCGCGCCGGTGATGTACGCGCCTGCCTTCGACGACAAGAAGATTGCGGTGCCGGCCATATCGGATGGTTCGCCGATTCGATGCAGCGGAACCGATGCCTTGATGGAATCGCCAAAGTTTTCCAGTGTGGCCGCCATCATTTTCGATTCGAACGGCCCGGGCGCAATCGCATTCACAGTGATGTGTTCGCCGGCAAGACGCTTCGCGAGAACTCGTGTGAGTTGATGTACCGCAGCTTTGGAAGCGGAGTACGAATAGGTCTCGAGTGTGGGCACATGAATGCCGTCGACCGAGCCGATATTGATGACGCGTGCCGGGTCGGGCGCCGATGCGCCAGCAATGAGTTCAGCGTGCAAGAAGCGTGTGAGTTGGAACACGCCCTTCACGTTGATGTCGAGAACTTTGTCCCATGCCGCATCGTCGAAGTCGTCGAACGGAGCGCCCCAGGTTGCGCCCGCGTTATTCACAAGAATGTTGAGCGATCCGTCGCACCATTCGCCAACCGCACGAGCGAGGCGAAGGCATTCGGCTTCAGTCGAGAGGTCGGCAGGAAACGAAACGCAGTTGGGGCCGAGTTCGGCGGCGACGGCATCGCAGACGTCGGCTTTGCGCGATGAGATCGCAACTTTCGCGCCAGCTTCGATGAAACCGCTGGCGATCATGAGGCCGATACCGCGGCTACCGCCGGTGACGAGTGCGGTCTTGCCAGAAATATCAAAGAGGTCGCTCATGCCGAAGTCACTCAATCCTTCGGGGGGACGACATCTATGAGCAGATGCTTTGAAAGATCGCCATAGAGCGTGGGTCGCATTCGACGCTCAACGAACCGCCATTTGCCGTCGACCTGTTCGAACGCATCGGTGTATGAACCGGTGATGATCGGTTGCAAAGGGATTTCATCGGTCTGCTGAAACACCGTGAACCGAGAACGACAGATTGCGGTCTTCTCATCGTCGGCGATCTCAATCAATGGGTTCGTGGTGACGTGATGCGATCGCGGCGTTCCGTCTTCGTACTTGCGCGTTGACGCGACGTACATGGCAGTAACGGCTTGGGCGCCGACAACCATGGGTGTCCCGTCGGCGTCTGCGATGGCACCATGCGCGAACAACGCGCCGATTGCTTCGTAGTCGCCAGCGTCTATTGCTTCGGCGTAGGTATAGAGAAGGTTTTCGATTGCACCGCGATGATCAGCCATAGGCCGAGACGCTAGTTGGATTCGTTCCTCAAGCGCCCGTGAGTGCCCGGATCGTGTCGCCGTAAAGCATTTGCTTATGAATGCCGATGACTTCGCGAGATTTCGTGGCCAGCACGGCGGAATGGGCGATCGTGGCAGTAAGGAGTTCCTCTTCGGTGAGGATCTCGTCGGCGATGCCGGCGGTGAGTGCTTCAGGGCCGGTGAACCGGTGGGCGGTGTTGAGGGCACGGGCGATTGCGGTGCGGGGGAGACGAGTGAGCAGAAGTTGCGCCATTTTCTCGCTCACGGGAAGAGCGAGATCGAGTTCCGGCATGCACCAGTAGCCACGATCGGAGCGCATGGTGATGCGGTCATGGGCGCTTGAAAGAAGTGCACCGGCGCCGAAGCAATGGCCATTGACTGCAGCGGTGGTGTGGCAATCGAGGCCAAGAATGCGGCCCCAGAGTCGGTTGAGTTCGTGCAGAAATTCCCGGGCGTCGTCGGGGTTCGCCATGAGCCACTCGAGGTTCAGGCCATTTGAATAGAACTTGCCCGTTCCGGTCGTGACGAGGGCGAGGGGGCCTTCCTTGGCTGCGACCTGGTCGATAAGGCCATGCCAGTGGCGCACAACATCGAGGTCGAAGCGGTTCTCCTCGGCGTCCATCGTGATGACGGCGACGGTGCCTTCGGGGCCCTGCCAAGAAAGGGTGACGTTCGGTGCGCTCATGGGCAGAGCATGGCACGGTCAGGGGCCTCTAGCCTGCAGGAATGGCTGACTACCGACCCCCATTGCGCGACGTCAACTACGTCCTCGATCACCTCGTTGATCTCGACGGACTCTGTGGCCTGCCCGAGTTTGCCGGACTCGATGCCGACACCATCAAGGGTGTCCTCGAAGAAAACGCGCGGTTTGTGGCCGAGGTCATTGCGCCGCTGAATCGCATCGGCGACACCGTTGGTTCGGTGTTCGAGCCTGCGACCAACACGGTGCGCACTCCCGACGGATTCATCGACGCGTATCGCCAGTATGTCGATGCGGGTTGGGGCGGGGTCCCGTTTCCCGAGGTGTACGACGGTGGCGGATTCCCATGGTTGGTTGGCATCGTCATGCAGGAGTTCATCTCTTCAGCCAACATGGCGTTCTCAATGGCACCGCTGCTTACCCAAGGTGCAATCGATCTGCTCATGCATCACGGCAGCGAAGAGCAGAAAGAGAAGTACCTAAAGCGCATGGTCACCGGCGAATGGACCGGCACCATGAACCTCACCGAACCGCAAGCTGGTTCCGACGTTGGCGCGGTACGTACGAAAGCCGTTCCGCAAGCCGATGGCACCTATCGCATCACCGGTACGAAGATCTACATCTCTTTCGGCGAACACGACATGGTCGAGAACATCGTGCACCTTGTGCTCGCTCGCACGCCCGATGCGCCTGTGGGTACAAAGGGAATTTCGTGTTTCATCGTTCCCAAGTATTTGGTGAACGACGACGGCTCTCTGGGTGCACGCAACGACGTCAAGGTTGTGTCGATCGAACACAAGATGGGCATCAAGGCGTCGCCTACGTGTGTGATGTCGTTCGGC
>CAIKHC010000096.1 GCA_903827085.1 uncultured Candidatus Nemicrothrix sp.
CGATTTTGTTTATTGCTCTTCTGTTCCTGCCCATGGCCCGGCTCGAAACCGGAAAGATTCGGATTACCAAACGCACTGAGCGCCTTACGAAACCTTGGGAAGCGGCCCTGGGTGCAGGTGTGATGATCGCAATTATTGGCGCGTGGGCGAACGGCTGGATCCCGTGGATCAGCGGCACGACCTTCGGCGAGCGCTCGACGGTCTGGCTGGGCCGAGGCGCTGGCTTCCTCGTCCTCGGTCTGGTCATGCTCTCGCTCATCCCATTGATTGGTTGGGCGGGGCAGGTGAGTTTCGCCAACTACGCGATCGCCGGTATCGGTGCAGTGCTGTTCTCTCACTTCGGTGGTCAGAACGGCGATGCCCTCGGCATCGTGTGGGTCATGCTGATTTGTGCACCGCTTGGTCTGGCCATCGCGCTTCCTGCGCTTCGGCTCAAGGGCTTGTATCTAGCTCTCGCAACGATGGCATTCGCCGAAGTGGCCGACAAAGTACTTATTCGCCACCCAAGCATGCTCGACCCGGCGGCGACCGGCGTTTTGTTCAAGCCGGTGAACTTCTTCGGCATCACGATTAGTTCAAGTGCAAGTGATCGCAAAGCTTTCTTGATGTTTTTGGTCGTCACGTTTGCATTGCTGTTCTTTATGCTTGAGATGCTTCGCCGAACGCGTTGGGCACGGCGCTGGATCGCTATGTCTGATTCACCGGCAGCTTCGGCCACCATCGGCGTCAATCTGACCACCACGAAGATGATGGTGTTCATGTTGTCCGGAGCAATGGCCGGGTTCGCTGGCTGCATGATTGGCCTGCAGCGTGGTGCTTTGTCCGTCGATTCGTTTCCTCTCTTTGCCGGGCTACCCCTCGTGCTGCTCATAGCGGTTCAGGGGGTTCGCTATCCCGTTGCTGCCTTCATGGGCATGCTTGGTTTGGCGTCTTTCCCTGCGCTCTTTGAGGTGCTCGGTAAGCCGTCATGGCTTACGGCAATCGAACTCATTGGTCCAGGTATCGCGGCAATAGCCATGGCGTATCGACCCGAAGGGGCGGTCTTCTATTCCGGTCGAGACCTGGCCGGCCTCCTACCCTGGCGAAAAGATGCACGTGAGGAAAAGGCGCTTGCCGTCGCCAAAGAACGAGAACAAAACATAGGCAAAGACGAGATCGGGGACATGGGTCTCACCCGCCCGTTCACGCCGGACAAAGTTGCGCAGCTTGATCGAGTGCTCGATATCACAGACCTTGTTGACGAAAAGAAGATGGTGCCCACCGGAGGTGCGTCATGAGTTCCATTCTCAGCACTCAAGACGTGGTTGTGCGTTTCGGCGTGCTCCAGGCGGTGTCACAGGCATCGATCGAAGTGATCGAAGGGCGAGTCACCGGACTAATCGGCCCCAATGGTGCCGGCAAAACCACACTTTTCAATGTCATCACCGGGTTGCAGGAACCGACTGCCGGCAAAGTGTTCTTCGATGGCAAGGACATCACGAACAAGACTCCGTTTAAGCGGGCTCGTCTAGGAATCGCACGAACATTTCAGAAACTTGAAGTATTCGGCAGTCTCTCTGCTCGCGAAAACATTTTGGTGGCTGCCGAACAGCGTAAAAGTTGGGATCGTTCGGGTTTTGATCCGGCAAAGGTGTGCGATGAGATTTTGGCCAAAGTGGGCCTTTCTCATGTTTCTGAGTTCATGGTTGGCACCCTGCCAACGGGAACTGCTCGACTCGTGGAATTAGCGCGTGCCCTTGCGTCGAACCCGCGAGTGCTGCTTCTCGATGAGCCATCGTCTGGACTCAACGAAGAAGAGACCGAAGAGATGGCCAGCCTGCTTCGGAAACTGGTTGATGAAGGTCTAGGTGTTCTGCTCGTTGAACATGACATGTCATTTGTCATGGGCACATGTCAGTTCATCCATGTCCTTGACTTCGGGACAATCATCGCCACAGGCACGCCTGCCGAAGTGCAAGCGAATGCACAGGTACAAGCTGCATATCTCGGAACCGAAACCGTCGTGGAGGCGTCGTGACCCCGATCCTCGAACTCAACAACATTCGTGGTGGCTACGGAACCATCGACGTCTTGCACGGAGTCAGTCTCAAACTCGAAGCAGGCCAAGTGCATGCGTTGCTTGGTCCAAACGGTGCAGGAAAGACCACAACCCTTGGGGTTTGCAGTGGCCAAATCGTTCCTTCCGGTGGACAACTCTTGATCAGCGGTCGAGAAGTCAACGGGGTGAGCAGCGATGCGCTGGCTCGTGCCGGAGTTTGTCTCGTTCCCGAAGGCCGAGGGATTTTCCCGAACCTGACGGTGACTGAAAATCTGCGAATGTTCACCCATGCCGGTGTGTCGTTCGCCGATATCCAAGAAAACGCATTCCGACAGTTCCCTCGTTTGCAGGAACGGCGCAAACAAATCGCCGGAACAATGTCTGGTGGTGAGCAGCAGATGCTTGCGATGTCGCGTGCATTGGCCGTGAACCCCTCGCTTCTGCTCCTCGATGAACTTTCAATGGGCTTAGCTCCATTGATCGTCGAAGAGCTCTATGAACGTGTTGCCGAATTGGCAGCCGAAGGAATCTCCATCCTTGTGGTGGAACAGTTCGCCCAAGCCGTGCTGGGCGTGTCGACGGTTGCGTCGATCATGTTGCACGGACGCATTACTCGTACCGGACCACCCGCTGAGATCGCCGAGGAACTGACCGAGGCGTATCTGGGCGGAACAACCCATTGATGAACGCCAGAACAACGGAGGAAACATGAGTAACACTGAAACCACCCCGTCGGCCCGCCTCCAGGAGTTCCAGGGCGAAGTCGATGCAATGAAGGTAGATGGCGGAAAGGTCAATCCCGAGCGGACATGGCTGATCCTCGGTTCGTTGCTGATGATCGCGGGCATCGTGCTTTCGCTCATCTCTTGGCTGACCCTTCAAGGCAGCGGCAAAGGCGCAAAGACCGAGGACCTTGTCGCTATGGGAACATTCGGACTTGTCCTCGCCGTCGTGGGCGCAGCGCTCTTTATCGTGATGTCACTGCGTCGCTATTTCCGGTTCTGGCTTGTTCGTCTGATCTTCGAACAGCGCGAAGCGGCCGATCGCATTGCTGGTAAATAGCCACCACGTTCTCAAAAAGATGTAGTGGCGGATCCTAAATGTGGGGCGGGGCAACCCGCCCCACATTGCTTTTTGTTGGAACTCGCCGACCTGTGGGCGGTGTCCTAGATTGACAAGGTCAACGAAACAACCGTTGCCGATTCCAGGGGGAATTCACATGGCCATGCCGACCGATGTTCCGGTCATCGACACGATGATTGGCTGTCCGGCTCGCGACCTGAAGGCGCAGTACGAGTTCATTACCAAGCAGACCAAGGACTCGCAGTCCAAAGACGAGTTCGAGTTTCCGGCCGAATACATGTTCAAGGCTCCGCCGGATAAGGAAAAAGAAG
>CAIKHC010000097.1 GCA_903827085.1 uncultured Candidatus Nemicrothrix sp.
ATCAAAGCCTCAGCTCAATGACCCACACCGGTGCCGCCGCCGAACTACCCACCGTTTGGATGGCCGTACGTGCAAGCCTTCGGCGAGTGCTTGAAGTTGTCACCATTGCCGATCTCGCCGACGGGTCTCTCCCCGGTCCGATTGCCGACCTAGCGTCGGAGTATCGGACCGAGACCGAATCGCGTCACACGTAACGGTTCTCGACCCACTGAGTCTCAGTCGATGAAACCGCGTTCGCGCAAGTAATCGATGATCGTGTCGGCTGCATCTTCTGGGGGCAACGAGGTCGTATCGACGGTGAGCTCCGGGGCTTCCGGGGCTTCGTAGGGCGAATCGATTCCAGTGAAGTTTGCGAGTTCGCCGCGACGGGCTTTGAGGTACAAGCCCTTGGGATCGCGTTCCTCGGCAACTTCAATCGGAGTTTTCACATACACCTCGATGAATTCACCATCATCCAAGCGTTCGCGGGCCATCTGTCGTTCGGCAGCAAACGGTGAAATGAACGAAACAAGGACGATCAGGCCGGCATCGACCATGAGTCCCGAGACTTCCGAGACGCGGCGAATGTTTTCGACACGATCCGCATCGGTGAACCCGAGGTCTTTGTTCAGTCCGTGACGAACATTGTCTCCGTCGAGTAGGTACGTATGGCGACCTTGTTCCAGAAGTTTCTGTTCGACGATGTTGGCAATTGTCGACTTGCCGGAGCCGGACAGACCCGTGAACCACACGACACAAGGCTTCTGTCCCTTCTGCAAGGAGTGAGCGTTCTTATCGACCTCTATCGCTTGCCAATGCACATTGTCAGAACGACGCAATGCGAAGTGAAGGAGCCCAGCGGCGACGGTCGCGTTGGTAAAACGATCGATGAGGATGAACCCACCCATATCGCGGTTCTCGTCGTACGGATCGAATGGAATCGGACGATCCAGATTGATATTGCAAACGCCAATCTCATTGAGCTCAAGCGTGCGGGCAGCAACATGTTCAAGCGTGTTGACGTTCACCTTGTACTTGGGCTGAGCCAATGTCGCGCTAACGGTTCGTGCGCCGATTTTAAGAAGGTACGGACGACCGGGAAGCATCTCGTGGTCGTCCATCCAGACAACGTGCGCCTCGAACTGATCGGCGACCGCTGGCGGAGCAAGCGACGTCGCAATGACATCGCCACGACTTACGTCAACCTCGTCCGTGAGGGTGATCGTCACAGACTGACCGGCAACCGCCTCTTCAAGATCGCCGTCGAACGTAACAATTCGGTCGACAGTGCTTGCTCGGCCAGACGGCAGAACGCGAATCGGATCGCCAGGGTGAACGGTGCCGCCAGCGATCTGGCCAGAGAAACCACGGAAATCGAGATCGGGGCGGTTCACCCATTGCACCGGCATACGGAACGGAAGTGACTGCGTCGCGTTGTCAACCTGAACGTTTTCAAGGTACGAGACAAGCGGTAGGCCGGAATACCAGGGCAAGTTTTGCCCGACCTCGGTGATGTTGTCGCCTTGAAGGGCGGACATCGGAATGCTGGTGATGTCATTCAGACCTATTTGCGCCGCGAACTCTCGGTAGTCACGATCAATCTGTTCGAAAACTTCTTGCGAGTAGTCAACGAGATCGATTTTGTTGACAGCCAACACAACGTGACGAATACCGAGAAGAGAAACCAAGAAACTGTGACGTCGCGTTTGGGTAAGTACGCCTTTGCGTGCATC
>CAIKHC010000098.1 GCA_903827085.1 uncultured Candidatus Nemicrothrix sp.
CCTTCGTCTTCGACAGCGACTGCCGTGAGGGCATCTGCGGCACCTGCGGCCTGATGATCAACGGCCAGGCCCACGGCCCGCAGAAGGGCACCGCCACCTGCCAACTCCACATGCGCAAGTTCCACGACGGCGAGACCGTCACCATCGAGCCGTGGCGTGCCGCTGCGTTCCCGGTGCTGAAGGATCTCATGGTCGATCGCAGTGCGTTCGACGCCATCATCGAGTCCGGCGGTTTCATCACCTCCGATACCGGTGGTCCTCGCGATGCGAACGAGATCCTCATTCCGAAGGCCGCAGCCGACACCGCCATGGACGCTGCTGCGTGCATCGGCTGTGGTGCATGCGTTGCTGCCTGCCCGAACGGCGCTGCTCAGTTGTTCACGTCAGCCAAGCTGGCGCACCTCAACCTGCTTCCGCAGGGTCAGGCCGAACGCTGGAAGCGCACCGAGGACATGGTCGAGACCATGGAGATGTTCTTTGGATCATGCACGAACTACGGCGAATGCCAAGAGGCATGCCCGAAGGAAATCCCGATCGACTTCATCGCAATGATGAACCGAGACTTCCTGAAGTCAAAGCTCAAGAACCGCAAGCTGCAGGGTCAGCGCTAATCAGTTTCTGATTCGCATACCTGCGGCATTCTCGCCCGGCGCCGAACCACTTCCTTATGGGAGTAGGCGGCGTCGGTCGTCGTTTTGCGGTGCTACTCAGCGACGTGATCGCCCTTGGCTGAGCGACGGTGACGGATGAATTCGATGATCACGGGAAGAATCGAGACGAACACGATGACCACGACTGCGATCTCGATGTTTTCACCAATGGCGGGGAACGCACGCCCAAGGGTGTAACCCAAGAGCGTGATGCCGGCGCCCCACAAGATGCCGCCGATAATGTTGAACTTCACGAATGTCCGGTAGTGCATGTTCGAAACGCCAGCCACGATTGGGGTGAAGGTTCGAACAATCGGAACGAATCGAGCGAGCACGATCGACTTCGACCCGTGCTTGGCGAAGAATTTCTCGGCGCTTTCAACGTAGGACGGTTTAAACAAACGTGATTCAGGCCGCTTGAAGAGCGCCGGCCCAACCTTCTTACCAAAGAGGTAGCCCACCTGGTCGCCCGCGATCGCCGCGAGAGTTACGCCCAACATGACGATCCAGATGTGGCCGCCAGCCAATTGGAAGATCTCGCCATCTTCGGAGATCTTGATGCCATAGGTGGCCAGACCGGCGGTGAAGAGCAACGAATCGCCGGGGAGGAAAAAGCCGATCAGGATGCCCGATTCAGCGAAAACCACGATGAACAGGCCTATGAGCCCCACCGACTCAAGAAGCTTTTGTGGGTCAATGCCGACAGCGAAAACTGCGTTAGTCATGGCGGAGAACATGGCGGGAACCCTAGTGGTGAGATCCTCGTCGCCCGTGGCACATCAGCCGCTAATACTGAGATCTGCGTCAGTACCCGTCGGCAGGATTCACGACAGACAGCAGTGGTTCATCATTCAGATACAGACGCAGATTGTCGATGAACGTGGCGTACATCGCCTGAAATGCGCCCGACCAGTTCCACGACACATGAGGACTAAGTCGCACACTGGGGTGTGAGTACATCCAATGCCCGTTGGGAAGAGGTTCGGGCTCGGTGGCGTCGATGTCGGCACAAGCGACGATGCCACTGTCGAGCGCACGCAGCAGTGCGTCGTCGTCGATGATGGGCCCGCGCGCCACGTTGATGAGTTGCACGCCAGGTTTCATGGCGGCAAAGAGTTCGTCGTTGAACAAACCCCGTGTCGCGCCGGTCAGGGGCGCAACGAGCACGATGTGGTCGGCGTCAGTAACGAGCTCGGTGGCGGAACGAACCATGCGAACGCCTTCCACGGGGCTCGGCGCATCGCTATTTCGCATTGCTGTGACGTTCATGCCGAATGGCAGCGCACGCTGGGCCAGAGCGGTTCCGATTCCGCCCATACCAAGGATGGCGAGATTCGCGTTGTCGAGCGTCGCAAACGATGGCGATGGAACGTTCCAGTGCTTCGGTTGTTCGGTGACAAACGAACCGGGCATGCGTTTGACGAACGACAACATGCACGCCATGACCCATTCTGAAATAGGAACAGCGCTTAACCCGCGCGAATTGGTGAGGATCAGGTCGTCGCCAATGAGATGCAGCGGGAACTTGTCGATACCGGTGCCGATCAGATGCACCCACTTCACTCCCCGACTGAGCGCGTCTTCAAGCGTGGCCACATCGGTGGGAGTGGTGATGAGAACGTCGCCGACAACGCCTGCCTCGATTTCACCGACCATCGGAATGGCGATGACCTCGACCTGAGAGGCGATGTCATCGGGAATGCGGATGGCGTCAAGCTGTCCGACGTGGCTGAGAATTCGAAGCACCGTTGATCGCCCTCTCTTGTGACCCGCGACGGCGTTGGGATGCGCAGCGTACCGGACGCACCCTCGCGGTAACCGAACAACAGCCTGCACCGACTACCGTCCAAGCGATGCCTGCGTACCTTTCCCCTGCCTGGTTCACCGAGGCCGATGCGCTCCTTCGCTCAAGCGAGGCTATGAGCGCACAGTCGAAAGGTGTGCAGCTGGTTCTCGAACAACGCGTTGGCAAGGTCGACAGCGCAACCGTCTGGCACGTGCGTTTTGCCGATGGCGTCGTTTCCATGGCCGAAGGTCCGGCCGATTCCGCCGATGTTGTGTTCATCAGCGATGCCGCGACAGCGGAAGGAATTCGCGATGGCTCTTTGAGCGCTCAAGCTGCGTTCATTGCCGGCGAACTACGCGTCGAAGGTTCTATCAACGCGCTGTTAGAGCACGCTGAAATGTTTGCTGCTCTTGAAGACGTACTCGGCCCGCTGCGCTGAGCACAACGGGCCGAGACCAAACCATTTCGGTTTTTATCGCACCACTAGGTGGTGTCGACGGGATCAGATAAGTCCGAGTTCCTTCACGCCATCGCGCTCTTCAACGAGTTCGGCAACCGATGCGTCGATGCGGCCACGTGAGAAGTCGTCGATGTCGAGACCCTGCACGATTTCGTACTTGCCATTGGCGCAGGTGACGGGGAACGAAGAGATGATGCCCTCGGCAACGCCGTAGGAGCCATCGGACGGAATCGCCATCGAGACCCAATCGCCCTTGGCCGAACCAAGTGCCCAGGTGCGCATGTGATCGATCGCAGCGTTCGCTGCTGATGCAGCGCTGGAAAGCCCACGCGCTTCAATGATTGCCGCACCGCGCTGCTGAACGGTCGGGATGAAGTCGTTTTCAAGCCAGGCCTGATCGTTCACGAGTGCTGCAGCGTTCTGGCCCTTGACCTCAGCGTGGAAGAGGTCGGGGTACTGCGTGGCCGAGTGGTTGCCCCAGAACGTCATCTTGGTGATGTCCGAAACGGTGCTGCCGGTCTTGGCCGCAACCTGTGCGATCGCGCGATTGTGATCGAGACGGGTCATTGCCGTGAAGCGCTCGTTCGAAATGTTCGGCGCATTGTTCATGGCGATGAGTGCATTGGTGTTGGCGGGGTTACCGACAACGAGGATCTTCACATCGGAA
>CAIKHC010000099.1 GCA_903827085.1 uncultured Candidatus Nemicrothrix sp.
GCGAAACCATTCGCATCACCTACAACGCCAAGCCGCCGACCGTTGTCCTCATGGCTGGTTTGCAGGGTTCGGGTAAGACAACGAACTCAGCAAAACTGGCCCGCTGGTTCAAGAGCCAAGGTCGCCATCCACTTCTGGTTGGCGCTGATCTTCAGCGGCCCGCCGCCGTTGAGCAGTTGCGCACACTCGGTCGTCAGATCGAAGTGCCCGTCTTTTCAGAAGATTCCGATCCTGTTCAGGTCGCGAAGAGTGCATTAATTGAAGCGCGCAAGACCGGCCGCGACATCGTCATCGTCGATACTGCCGGTCGTCTTGCGATCGATGCCGAACTAATGGACGAGGTCCGTCGGATCTCCGAAGCTGTCGATCCTGATTACACGTTCCTTGTTATCGACGCGATGACTGGTCAGGACGCTGTCAACACCGCCGAGGCATTTCACGCAACTCTCGAACTCGACGGCGTCATCCTCACCAAACTCGATGGCGATGCGCGCGGTGGTGCTGCACTCAGTGTCAAAGAAGTTGTGGGTCGTCCGATTGCGTTTACGTCGACTGGTGAAAAACTTCGCGACTTCGATCTCTTTCATCCGGATCGTCTTGCCAGTCGGATCCTCGGAATGGGCGACATGCTCACGCTCATCGAAAAGGCCGAAGAGGTCTTCGAGAAAGATCAGGCCGAAGAAGCCGCTACTCGACTTCTTGAAGGGCAGTTCACCCTCGAGGATTTCCTCGACCAAATGCAGCAGTTGAAAAAAATGGGCCCTCTCTCGGGTGTCCTCGGCATGATGCCGGGCATTCCCAAAGAAGTGAAGAATGCGCAGATCGACGACCGCGAAATCGCGCGTGTCGAGGCCATTATCCGATCGATGACGCCGGCGGAACGAGTCGATCCCGACCTCATCGATCAGTCGCGTCGGGTGCGAATCGCAAATGGTTCTGGCACCGAAGCTGCCCGGGTCGGCGAGCTCATTAAGCAGTTCAAAGAGATGTCCAAGATGATGAAGCGCATGGGTGGGGCTGGAACGAAGCGTCTGAGCAAGTCCCGACGTAAAGCGGCCAAGGGCAAGTCCAAGGGCCCAGGCGGCCGCACTTCCGGCGGCGGACGCGTCGCCCCGAAAGGCAAGGCGCCCTTGCGATTGCCCGATTTCGAAGCCGATCTCGGTGGCGGCCGACCCGGCGGCGGACTCCGCCTTCCGGGCCTTCCCGGAGGCCCCGATAGTGACCCGCTCGGCCTCGGCTGAAGTCTGAACTTGCCCGCAGGCCCGTCGCGGGCCACGATTGAAGGCCGCTCAGCCGTCCCGATGGGTTCGGCCGTAAACGTTCGCAGTTCCGTTCTTGCACGACCAGCAGAAGAGAGAAACCTCGTGGTGAAGCTCCGCCTCATGCGGATGGGAAAGACCAAGCAGCCGACGTACCGCGTCGTTGCCGCCGATGCGCGCTCGCCGCGCAATGGCCGTTTTATCGAAATCGTGGGTCACTACAACCCTCGTACCGAGCCATCTGAGATCACCATCGACAATGACAAGGCCGTTGCTTGGCTTCAGAAGGGCGCGCAGCCCACTGAAGTTGTCGAGAAGCTTCTAAAGATCTCTGGCGCTTGGGAGCAGTTCACCGGCGCAGCATCGTGAGCGACGTCGCCGACACCGTCGACGCGTCGGAAGAAACTCCCGACTACGCCACGGCAAAGGCCGTGTTGACTTACGTCGTTCAGCAAATGGTCGAGGATCCGGCTGCAGTCGAGATCGAACTTGACGATCGCGGTCGCAAGGCCGTCCTCAACGTACGCGTAGGTCCTGGCGACATGGGTCGCGTCATCGGCAAGCGCGGTCGTGTTGCGCAGTCGATCCGCACCGTCGTGCGTGCCGCCGCCGCACGCGATGGCGGCGACGTCGAGGTCGAGTTCCTCGACTGATCCGGTGAGCCTCCTCGAGGTCGGCCGGATCGACAAGGCCCAGGGCCTCCGCGGGGAGGTCGTGGTCACCCTCACCAC
>CAIKHC010000100.1 GCA_903827085.1 uncultured Candidatus Nemicrothrix sp.
CAGTCGGGACTTGAACAGCCTTTCTCACCCAAACGATGCAAATGCCGCGCTTGCAAACGCTGGACGGTGGTACGCAACTGACCCAGCAGCGTTCACCCAAAATGAAATCCCTGCATCGCTACTCGACATGGTTGCGGGCGGTCAGGCCGCAACCATGCGAACCGACGTCAACGGATCAACCCAACTCATCGTTGGCGTACCAGTCCCAAATCTTGATGCCCGCTATTACGAGAGTGTCCCGCTCGACGATCTCCAGCGAACGCTCGACGGTTTGGCGTGGACACTTCTGATCTCCTCCGCCCTTACGACTGTCGCTGGTGCACTCATCGGTTATTGGGCGAGCCGACGCGTCTTCGCTCCGTTGCTCGATGTCGGCACCGCTGCCGGCGCGATTGCTGGCGGCCGCCTCGACACTCGACTCCCAGAAGGCGTCGACGCTGACCTCGATCTCATCTCGAAGCCGTTCAATGAAATGGCTCAAGCACTTGAGGACCGAATCGAACGCGATGCCAGATTCGCGTCTGAAGTCAGCCACGAGTTGCGTTCACCACTCATGACTCTCGCCGCGTCGATCGAGGTGCTGGAAAATACCCGCGACGATCTTCCCGAACGAGCTCGCACCGCTCTCGTATTGTTGTCGGCAGATATCGACCGTTTGCAGCAACTCGTCGAGGACCTCCTCGAGATTTCTCGATTCGATGTGGGTGCAATCACGTTGCACCTCGAAGAAGTACTCGTGGTCGAACTCGTCTACCAATCCGTAAGCGTTCTTGGCGGCGGAGGCGTCCCGGTCATCCACGACATCGATACCGACGAACTTGTCGTGCGCGTCGACAAACGTCGATTCGGCAGGGTCATCGCCAATCTTCTCGACAACGCAGATCGCTATGCCGGCAGTGCCACATCAGTGACCATCGAACGAGTCGAAGACATGATCCAGATCAGCGTCGAGGACAACGGCAACGGCGTACCCGAAGATGAACGCGACATCGTGTTCGACCGCTTTTCTCGAGGCAGCGAGGGCGGAAACCGTTCAAATGACACCGGCGTTGGTCTTGGACTCGCACTCGTCGATGAACACGTCCGACTCCACGGCGGAAGAGTGTGGGTTGAAGATCGTCGTGACGGTGACCACGGCGCTCGATTCGTCGTTGAACTCCCCTTGGTCGATCCGCCTGCACCCGACGAAACCGAAGAGGAAGTTCTATGAGCACTCACTCGCTTCGCCGTCTCGTCAGCTTCGTCGCGCTCGTCGTTGGCCTCAGTTCAGTCGTTGCTGCATGCAGCATTCCTACCGAGGATCAACCGCAGCCGGTCAACCGCGAACAATCCACAACAACGGTGACCGCTACCCCCTAGACGACAGTCAACGATCCCCAGATCTAGATCGGGAGATCGCCGGTTGCCGCACGAGTGCTCCCGTGGTCACGCCAGGCGGCGATGGTGCGTTGAGCGATGCGCATCTGATGGATTTCGTCGGCGCCATCGGCGAAACGGGCCCAACGAGCCTGCTGATACATGTGAGCTAGAGGCGTGTCGGTTGAATAGCCCAACGCTCCGTGAACTTGAATCGAACGATCAATGATGCGGTTCAACGAGTTCGCAACGAAATGCTTCGCCATAGAAACTTCTGCTGAGAAGTCATCACCGCGATCGATCTTGTAAGCGGCATGCAGCACCATCAGTTTGCACTGGTACAACTCCATTGCTGAATCAGCGATGAGCCATTGGACGCCTTGCTTCTCGGCAAGGATCGAACCGTGCGAATAACGATCAAGCGATCGCTCAACCATCATGTCGAGTGCCACTTCGGCCTGCGCGATCCAACGCATGCAATGGGCAAGGCGGGCGGGTCCAAGTCGGTACTGACCTAAACGATGACCCTGGCCGCGACCGCCGAGCATGGCCGAATCGGAAACGCGGAGGTCTTCAATCAGGATCTCGGAATGTCCTGTCGAGCCATGCATCGTTTCGATCTGGCGCACTTCGTTCCACCCCTCGGTGGGGATGTCGACAAGAAACGCGGTGTTCGCAGCCTGGGGCAGGTCGGGATCGTCTTCGGTTCGCGCAACAAGAATGGCGAAACTGGCCCTATGCGCATTTGAGATGAACCACTTGTGGCCATTGATGACCCATTCCTCACCGTCTTGGTCGGCATGAGTGCGGATCAACGTCGGATCAGATCCAGCGACCTCGGGTTCAGTCATCGCAAAGCATGACCACACTCGCCCCTCACACAACGGGCGCAGATACTTCTCTTTCTGCTCATCGGTTCCCCAATGCAGCAACGTGTGCATGTTGCCTTCATCAGGCGCCTGGCAGTTGAACACCCACGGACCAAGACGAGTTCGGGCCGCTTCTGCTTGAACCATCGCAAGTTGCACATGCCCCAGACCCATGCCGCCCCACTCAACTGGCATATGCGGAAGCCAGAGTCCGAGTTCCTGTGCTTGGCGGCGCAACTCAATCAACTCTGCGACGTACGCGCGCCGGTCAGTCTCTGCGACTCCCTCGGCTTCAAGCCGCTTCTCGGTCGGCGCCACGACCTCGGCAATAAAGGTGCGGACCTTGCCGCGGATCTCTTCGAGTTCGGGTGACAGACTGAAATCAATGCTCATGTCCGCAGTCTGCCCCGAACTGAGACCCTCGTGACTGTTGTGGTCGCTATCGACGCCGGAACCA
>CAIKHC010000101.1 GCA_903827085.1 uncultured Candidatus Nemicrothrix sp.
CGGGTAACTCCGGTGGCGCGTTGGCCAACCGAAATGGCGAGATCATGGGCATTAACTCTTCGATCTACAGCGAGACTGGCGAGAACACCGGTATTGGATTCGCAATCCCGATCTCGACAGCCAAGCGAGTTGCCGATCAGCTTGTTGCTGGCAAAACCGTTGCTCGAGCCGGACTCGGTCTGAGTGGCCCGAGTTCGAGCCCTTCAGGTAGCGCTGGGGCATATGTCCAGAGCGTCACGAGTGGCGGCGCCGCCGACAAGGCCGGCATTAAGTCCGGAGACCTCATCGTTGGGGTCGACGGTGTGCCGGTTCGCAGCTTCGATGAACTTCGGGGAATGGCGAGCGGGTACAGCCCTGGCGACAAGGTTGTCGTTGAAGTCAATCGTGACGGCAGAAATCTTGAGGTCGAGGTCACCCTCGGCACGCTGAAATAAATCAGTCCTTTCCAACATTTCGTTGTCAGTGGTCGCCCGAGAGGGCGGCCACTGTCGCGTTTGGAGCCACGGCGAAGGGTTCGAACCGGGGTAGGGACGGCCTCGCCCGGATGCGCCCGAAGGGTCGCCCACTAGGCTCACCTGCTCATGACTGAGATTCTCATCATCGTTGCCGTCGTCGTCCTTCTTGGTCTGATTATCGGGTTCGGATTCATTGCTCCTCGGAAACGACGCGGGTCGATGGAGTCGCCATCGAAGCGACGTGCTCCGGTCGACAACCGTGTCGTACCTGCTGAAGAAGCCGCTCGCGATGCCTTGGTCGACGCCGAAGTTGCTGCTGATCTCGAGACGTCTCTTCGGGCTGAGGAGCGTGTCGATGAAGTTGTCGACGGTGAGACGATCCAGCCTGAGGCCCCCGAGGGTGACGAGGCGGAAGTCAGCGCCGAACGACCGCGTTTTCGCGACCGGCTGGGAAAGGCTCGTGCCGCGTTTTCGGGTGCGATGGGTTCGATCGCTGGTCGTTCAAAGATCGATGCTGAGACCTGGGACGAACTTGAAGAAGCGCTCATCCTTGCCGACGTCGGCGTTGGCTCAACTCAGGATCTTCTCGATCATTTACGGGCGCGAGTCAAAGCTGACGGACTTTCGAACGGCGAAGAACTGCTTGGTGCATTGAAGTCAGAGATGATCGAGCGCCTGAGCGGATTCGATCGTGAACTCACTCTGTCGAGCGAGTCTGGGCCAACGGTATGGCTCTTTGTTGGCGTGAATGGTGTTGGAAAGACGACGACCATCGGAAAGTTGGGTGTGCGCGAGGTTCGCGAAGGTCGCACGGTTCTTATGGCTGCGGGCGATACGTTCCGCGCTGCTGCTGCTGAGCAGCTTGGAATGTGGGCCGATCGTGCTGGCGCGGAACTCGTCCGAGGTAGTGAAGGCGGGGATCCAAGCGCAGTGATCTTCGACGGTGTCGAAGCCGCAAACGCGCGAAATATTGATCTTGTTCTTGCTGATACCGCTGGTCGTCTGCACAACAAGGTGAACCTCATGGAAGAACTCAGCAAGGTTCGACGAGTCGCCGACAAGGGCGCCGGAAAAGTTACAGAAGTCCTCCTTGTCATTGACGCAACCACGGGTCAGAACGGCTTGGTGCAAGCCAAGCAGTTCACCGAGGCTGCGGAACTCACAGGTGTTGTACTCACAAAACTTGATGGATCTGCCAAAGGTGGCATCGTGGTCGCCATTCACGATCAACTTGGTATTCCGGTGAAGTTGGTTGGCCTCGGTGAAGGCGCAGAAGATCTTGTTCCATTCGATGCTGCCGAATTCGTGGAGGCACTTTTCGCATGAAGAAACTCACTTATTGCAACAATGTTCTTGCCAGTGACGACGAAACTGTTGAGGTCGCGGCCTGATGTTTGAATCACTTTCCGATCGGTTTGAGTCTGTCCTTGGAAAACTGAAGGGCAAAGGAAAGCTTTCCGAAGCCGATGTCGATGACGCACTGCGAGAGATTCGCCTCGCGCTGCTCGAGGCCGACGTCAACTTCACCGTCGTCAAGAACTTCTGCGCGCGGGTCCGAGATCGTGCCGTTGGTGAAGAGGTC
>CAIKHC010000102.1 GCA_903827085.1 uncultured Candidatus Nemicrothrix sp.
CGTGATGATGCGCCGGCCTTCGTAACGATGGAAAAGGTCGTACAGCACTGCACCTACGGAGGTTTCTGACGCAGCATGTCCGTGCTCTTCGGCATTGGTGCTGTCGGACAACAACAAACGAATGCCTTCGGTGGACGCAATAGCGCCAATACGAGCCAGATCGGTCAGCCGACCATCGACTGGAGTGAGGTCGAGTTTGAAATCGCCGGTGTGCAAGATGACACCTTGTGGCGTATGGAACGCCGTTGCCATGCCGTGCGGTACAGAGTGAGTCACCGGAATGAACTCGACATCGAACGGACCAATCATTCGACGTTCGCCATCAACAACAGGAATGAACTCGGTGCGATCGAGTAACCCTGCTTCCTCAATGCGGTTACGAGCAAGACCAAGAGTCAGCGCCGATCCGTAAATCGGGAACTCAAGTTCACGCAGAAGGAACGAAAGGCCGCCAGTGTGGTCTTCGTGGCCATGTGTCGCGATACATCCGATGATGCGATCGGCGTTCTCGCGCAAGTAGGTGAAATCAGGAAGGACAAGATCGATCCCGAGCATGTCGAGGTCGGGAAACATCAGGCCGCAATCAAGAAGAAGGATCTTGCCTTCCACCTCGATACACGCGCAGTTGCGGCCAATTTCGCCAAGACCACCGAGGAACGTCACCGAAACTGGTGTCCCTTGAGAGTCGCGAACCTTCGGGGCCTTCTCTGACGCGTCGCTCTTGTTGGACTTCGCTTTCGATTTCGACTTTGGTTTTGCTCCGTCGCGACTCACGCGTACAACCGGCGATGCACCGCGAGAGCGCGTTCTTCAAGATCGTCGGGACCGAATCCCATCGGAGGTCGACATGGACCAGCAGGTTGACCAATAGCCCGCAACATCGCCTTGGTCGGCACAGGGTTTGGATTGAGATCGCCGGTTTCGAACTCGTAACTCTCGATCATTCGAGCGTTAAGTTGCTGTGCACGAACGATGTCGCCAGCTTGGAACGCGCTAATCATTTGCGCCATGACCGGAGCGGCCCAATGGGTTGCGACTCCAATCACACCGACGGCGCCAACAGCAAGGAGTGAAAGCGTGAGCGGATCGTCGCCGCTGAAGACTTCGAATCCATCAGGGGCATCGGCAATAAGGCGGGCGGTTGCTCCAGGATCGCCAGCGGCATCTTTGAGCCCAACCACGTTGGGGATCTCGTTGGCCATCCGGAGGATGAGGTCAGAGCCGATCTTGCGACCGGTACGGACCGGGATGTCATAAACAATGACGGGCAATTCCGTAGCTGCACAGACGTAGCGGAAATGCGCCTCGATGCCCGCCTGCGAAGGGCGGTTGTAATACGGGGTGACAATCAGGACCGCATCCATACCCGCATCAGCGGCGGCTGAGGTGAGTTCGGCCGCATGACGGGTGTCGTTGGTTCCCGACCCAGCGATGAGCGGAACATCGACCGCCGAGCGAACCGTGCGCCACAGTGCAATCTGTTCCTCGTCGGTCAGACATGCGGCTTCGCCAGTCGTGCCACTAAGGACGAGGGCATCGTTACCTTGAGCGACAAGCCAGCGCGCCAGTTCCGCGGCACCTTCATGGTCGAGTTCGCCATCGGCGCTGAATGGAGTGACCATTGCGGTGATCACCGAACCGAAACGTGACATGGGTGTCACCGTACCAGCGCACCCCGCCATACCTTGGCGGATTTGACGAGAAACGCGTGGGACCGATCAGCGAGCAGAAGCGACTTCACCCTCGGCAAGGGCGAAGGTCTCGTATTCCTCTTCGGTATCGGGCATGTGTTCGAAGTCGATCACACCGAGTTCGGTGAACTTCGTGCGGAGCCATGCATCACCAGCGTCGAGAAGGCCGAGCTTCTTGCAGTTCGGGACGATCTTGGCAAACAACATTTGCTGGAACAGTTGCTGGGCCGGATCTTGCATCACGACGGTGACAGCTTCTTTTACCGGGACTCCCATGCGATCCCATACTTCCTGCTGAAGGAAGCGGTCACGCATACGAACGGCAGCTTCAAACGCGAACTCTTGACGTTCACGAATTTCTGCCTGCGTGAGCTCCTGGTAGTACTCCTTGAGCGAAAGAACACCGAACGCAACGTGGCGAGCTTCATCGCTCATGACATAACGAAGCAATTGTTTGAGCAGCGGTTCTGTTGTCATCTGATGCATGAAGCCAAAGGCAGCGAGGGCAAGACCTTCAACCATGATCTGCATGCCCAAATAGGTCATGTCCCAGCGGCTGTCCATGACAATGTCGTCGAGCAGCATCTTGAGATGGGCGTTGACCGGGTAGTGACCTGACAACTTCTCGTTCAGATACTTGGCAAACACCTCGACGTGGCGGGCCTCGTCCATTACCTGCGTTGAGGCGTAGTACTTGGCGTCGATCCACGGAACGGTTTCGACAATCTTGGCGGTGCAGAGCAGCGCGCCCTGTTCGCCGTGCATGAACTGACTCAGAGTCCAGTTCTGTGACTGGATGCCAAGCTCAGTCCACTCCTTTTCGCCCCACTTTTCGAAGATGGTTCCGGTGACATCGAGACCTACGCCACGGTTGTTGGCAGCCTGATTGGCCACCACAACGGCCTCTTGGTCGACATCGATCGACCAGTCGAGATCGGTCTCACCGTTCCACTGTGAATTTTTCGCCTTCTCATACAACTTGTTGAGGGCAGGGCGAGCACCCTTTTCATAGTCCCACGTGAAAATTGCATCGGCGTTGTCCTTCACGGCGTGAATCGATGCCTCGACGTCGGTGTTGGAGATCATGAGGATCTGCTCAACATCATTCACATCGCGTCGACCGATGATTTCTTCAGTACTGGCCATGGTGCTCTCCTTCTCAGAAACTACGAATGGGATTGGGAAGACCTGCGGCAAGCGCAGGGGTAAGGGTGGGAATCAAGAATGTGTCGACGAGGGCTCGGGCGAACGCGGCGTCGGTAATGTCGATAATTGGAGCGGGCGACCGAAGGTGGTCAGTGACAACTCGGGCACACCACTCGCCTACATGCGCCGCAACTGCGGGTTCGACGAAACGCGAGAAGTTTGCAGTGCCCCATTCAGAGGCTCGCTCGAAAAGTGGTTCAATCCGAACAGGTGAGATGAGCGTTGCGATCGTGTCGGGTTCGTCTACCAACAACTGCTGCACGACTGCATCATTGGAAAGTTCAAGAACTGCGATATTGATCGTGCCTGCCACTGCTTCAGCAAGCGTTGCTGCGTGATCGGTGACCTGCGAACACGAAGCGAAGATGCGATCGACTCCTTGGTCCAGCGTGACGTCGAGAAGTTCTGCGCGACCACCGGGGAAGTAGCGATAGACGGTCGCTCGACCACACCCGGCTGATGAGGCGATGTCGTCAACACTCGTTGCTCGGAGACCTTGCGACGCGATCAGCCGAGCCGCAGCCGCGACGATTCGATCGGGGACCGAAATGTCTTGCTTCGCGTCGGCGACTCCTGCCACTGTCACAAATGAGACATTACCGGAGAATCTGTCTCACTGTCATGTCAGACCAGGTGGGTCCCGTCGGACACGTCCAGCACCTCGGCATCATCGCCGTCCATCTGCTTTCGCTTGGCATACCGGCGCAAGAGAAGCGGGTACACGATGATCGTGAGGAGCGAAAACGCGAACCACTGCAATGCGTAACCAAGGTGGGGTCCCTCGGAGAGTTCCGGCAGTGGCACCGGAATGGGCAGATCAATTTGGGCAGGGTCCTGAGCCCGCAACGAGATGTAGCCCGGGATCATTTGTTCCTCAACCTGCTGAGCAAGCCGGCCAACATCGAGGCGATCACCGAGGTGCTGCAACGGGCGGGGCTGACCCCCCACCGCCCCCGCCATCCGCGCTTAGCCCGCCACGGCAGGCTGGTGCACCTCCACACCCCGATCAC
>CAIKHC010000103.1 GCA_903827085.1 uncultured Candidatus Nemicrothrix sp.
CTTCCACTCCTTTTCGACCGTCTCACCGCTCTCGACATGGCGAGTCCGTCGGCTGAATTGGTCAGCGATGTCGTGGCTTGCCCAGGAGCCGACACCTGCAACCTTGCCGTTACCCAAAGCCGCGGTTTGGCCGATGCAATCGAAACTGCACTTCACAACGAGGGCTTGGCCGAAGTTGGCGGCTTGCGTATCAACATCTCAGGTTGCACAAACTCATGCGGCCAGCACCACGTCGCCGATATCGGTTTCCACGGTGCCGAGCGTCGCGCACATGGCAAGTCCGCCCCGGGTTACACAATGCTTCTCGGTGGTTACGTGGGCGAAGAAAAGATCGAGTTTGGCGAACGAGCAACACGGCTTCCGGCAAAATCTGCACCCGAAGCTGTGGTGCGCGTCGTTCGTCGATTCAACGATGAGCGCACCGCGGGCGAATCATTCCGAGGTTGGATCGATCGATCTGGTGGCGTCGCAACACTTGGCAAGGAACTCAAGGAACTCGACGTCTTCCCGAAGCCCGAAGAGAACCCTGACTTCTTCGTTGATTACGACGAAACCGGCCCGTACACCGCTGAGATTGGTGAATCGGAGTGTGCAACATGAGCCTCACCAACCTGACGGCACCTGAGTTCAGCAACGATGAACTCGCCGAACTCAGCAATGATTTCGAGTCCTGGAGCGCCGAAGAGATCATCGGTTGGGGCGTCGAGACATTTGCACCCCACCTTTCGATCACGGCATCGATGACCGATGCCGTACTCATTGATCTCGCAACGAAGGTCTTTCCGGCGATCGAAGTCGTCTTTATCGATACCGGTTACCACTTCCCCGAAACGCTCGAAACCGTTGAGCGGGTCCGCCAGCGCTACGGACTCAACCTCCGCATGATGACCGTGGCCCTCCAGGACGAACCGCTGTGGCAGGCCGACCCAGAGGGTTGCTGCTCAGCGGTGAAGGTCGGACAACTCGACCGAGCACTTTCAGGCAGAGCCGCATGGATGAGCGGGTTGCGACGCGCTGAAGCCGATTCTCGTGTCACTGCACCTCTCGTCGCCCGAGATCTACGTGGCCTCATCAAGATCAATCCGATCGCGATGTGGTCCGACGAGCAGGTCACGACGTACATCGATCAGAACAACATCATCGTCAACCCACTGCTGTTAGATGGGTTCACTTCGATCGGTTGCCAGCCGTGCACCCAAAAGCCCACTGACCCAAGCGACCCACGGTCGGGCCGTTGGTCGGGACGTTCGAAAACGGAGTGCGGCCTTCACCTGATGTAAATGGTGACTCGCTACTCGAGGATGTCGACGAACTTCTCGAGCTGGCGAAGGTTTCGGCACTCGTAGACGCCGTCAGTGTGAGCACCGTAGTCGCTCACGATTGAATCGCCCGTGTCCCAATACGCCTTCGGCTCGGGATTCAGCCAATAGACATGCCGTGCCTTCTTGCGCATCTCTTTGATTGTCCATGACTGCGACGCGTGGTAATTGTTACGCGCATCGCCAAGGATAAGAACGGTGGTCTTGGGCCCAACTTCGCGGCCGAATTTTTCCCAAAAAACTTCGAAAGCGTGGCCGTAGTCGGAATGACCATCGACCCAAACGACATCGGCCTCGGTGTTGACGCGATGAATAGCGACGCTGATGTCTTCGACGCCCTCGAAATACTGCGTGACCTCATCGAGGCCGTCGATAAAGACGAACGATCGAACGCGTGAGAATTGACCGGAAATTGCGTGCACGAGTTGCAAGGTGAAGCGAGCAAACGCCGCAACCGAACCTGAGATGTCAGCGATAACGAAAATCTCAGGCTTCGATGGACGCGGATACCGGAATCGAGGATCAGCTGGCACACCGCCATAGCTCAGCGACTGCCGGACAGTGGCCCGAAAATCAAGTGGTCCCTTGCGGCCGTGGCGCCGTTTACGAGCAAGGCGAACCGCGAGTTTGCGAGTGAGCGGGTAGATCGCCTTGCGAAGGCTCACCAGATCTTCGCGGTTTGCATGCATGAAGTCAACATCTTCAGGGAGTGGTTTACGCAATGTCTTGGCCATTGCCTCCACACCACGATCGGCCACAAGACGACGACGAATTTCCGCTTCGATCTCCTTCTTCATCCGATCGATACGGGATTCAAATTCGTCGCGCTCGAGGCGTTCTTCAAGCGGAGTCAACGGGGCCGGGCTTTCCTGCTGCGCCTCTTCCATCAGACGTTCGAGAACGCCATCGAGATCGAGATTTCGTAGCGTGCGGTACAGGTAGTACGTACCCCCCACTGGTCGGCCAGGTTCCATGCCTGCGAACCGAGTTACGGCTTGGCGCGCCAATGCCCGCATGAGTGCGTCGTCACCCTGGCGCATCGCTTGAAAAAGCATCTCGGCCATCTGTTCAGGTGACATTGCTTCACCGCCGCCACCGGCACCGGCACCCCCAGCGTCGGGATTCATCGGGATCTCGTCGGCATCGGTGATCTCGGGCAACTCCTCGTCACCACCGAGTGAGTACTCGCTGCCGCGGAGTGAAAAATACACTTCAAAAACCGTTTCGAAAGCACGCCAATGCGAATTGTTTTTCACCAAAGTCGCAGCAAGCGCGTACTTAAAGGCATCACGATCTTCAATCGGAATATGCGTGATGGCTTCCATCGCATCAAGGTTCTCGGTGAGGCTCACCGGCAAACCCGCAGCGCGGAGCTGACCGATGAATCCCGAGAGCAACTCGAGCATTGGAGATGGCGTTGCCTCAGTTGAGGTCATGGTGGTCGGTATCTACCGATCAGCTCGTACGGGGGACGCCGGGCTTTTTGGCACCACCGTCACCTTGGAGTTCCTTCGAAGCCTTGGCGATATCGCTCTGGTATTTCAGAAGGATATTGAGCGTCTCGATTGCCTCGGCTTCGGTGACGGATTCAACGCCCAAGATGAGAAGCGTCTTTGCCCAGTCGAGTGTTTCCGACACGGACGGAGACTTCTTCAATTCGAGCTGACGAATCGAACGCACGATTCGGGCGACCTGATCAGCAAGGCTGTCGGTGATCTCAGGAATCTTGGTGAGAACGATTTCCTTCTCGCGATCCATATCGGGATAATCGATATGCAGGAACAAGCAACGACGCTTCAGTGCCTCGGAGAGCTCACGAGTGTTGTTGGATGTGAGGAACACCATCGGGATCTGTCGAGCTTCGATTGTTCCGAGTTCAGGAATAGAAACCTGGTAATCAGAGAGGATCTCGAGCAGGAGTGCCTCGGTCTCGACCTCGACGCGGTC
>CAIKHC010000104.1 GCA_903827085.1 uncultured Candidatus Nemicrothrix sp.
GATCCGCCTCGTTCCTTCCCTGACCCTCGTCCCCGTCATGGTGGTCGCCCTTCTCACGCTTGGACTCTGGGTTGTTCCAAGTTCAACCTCTGCGCTGCCCGCAACGTCGTCGGTCGCTGAGGTCTCCATCCTCCCGACGCTCACGAGTGACACGCTCAGTTCAACCGACCCCATTCCCGAAAGCGGTCCGGCGCTGACTGCCGCTGTTTGGCGAATGGCGATCGGCCAAGCAGTTGTTGACGCTGGCGAAACCAAGCTTGGCGCTCCGTATGTGTATTCCGCTGGCGGTCCCTATGCCTTCGATTGTTCCGGGTTCACTCGCTGGGCCTGGATGCAGCTTGGCGTTGAACTCCCGCATAACTCCGGCGCCCAATTGGCTGCCGTCGAACGCATTGCCCTTGATCAACTCGAACCGGGCGACCTCGTCTTCAACTGGGGCTTCCGGGGCGGCCAACCAGACCATGTCGGGCTCTACGTTGGCGACGGCATGATGATTCACTCACCGAACAGCTCAGGTGTGGTGCGCTATGACCCCATCAACTGGTGGACTGGCGCAACAACTGCGGCTGGAAGGGTTCGATGACCAACACATTGCGCAGCATTCGCCGAGGGCCAGCAACGCCCGAACGCCTGCTCGTACTCATTCCCGGTTATGGCGATACGCCCGAGCCGTTCCTTGATCGAGCATCGATGTTCGATCCCAACGAGCAATGGCTCGTCGTTGTCGTCGAACCACAAACTCCAAGTGAGCGTGGCCCCTACTGGTACGACGTCGATGAAAACGGTCCTGATCCTGTTGCTCTTGCATCAGCGCTTACCGCCATCGATTCGCTGTGTGCAGCGCTGCTCGCAGAAACCGAACTCAGCCAGGGCGAACTCGTCATCGCTGGATTTTCTCAAGGTGGCGCACTTGCACTTGCACACCTTGTTGATCCCACATCTACGGTGACACCGCGCGCTGTTGCCGCTCTCGCTTCCTACCTACCGAGTCGCGACCAACAACTGATTGACCTTCCTCGCGCGTCACAACGACCCATCCTCTTCGCCCACGGCGAGGACGACGAACTCGTCGAGCCCATCCGAGGTCGTTCCGCATCAAAGGCACTTCATCGTGCCGATGCACTCGTCACTTGGGTCGAGGTAAGTGGCGGGCACCGCTTCGACACGCCCCTCGCCGATGAGTTGGCAGCCTGGCTTGATGCGCTTTCCCGGGGAGAACTCCCGCACGCTCCCCCGATCTGACCAACACCCAGCTCGGCGGCAAGGATGAAGGTCTCGCAACGAGAACGGACTGTTGATGACTACCGATTCCCCCGCAGGCACTTCAGCAGAGCAACCAAAGCCCGACATCTACGCGCGCATCATGCGCTTTGCGCCGCTCTACGTCATCGTCTTCTGCATCGGCATTCTTGTTCTTGTCGCGTTCATTCGACCGTTTACGTCCCCAGAGCCCACGCTGTTGTTTCGCTCTGAACTTGTCGGTGCAGCAAACGACCCAACCGGGGCGTATTTCCTGCTCCAAAACGCCGGCGGTTCTGACACCTTGCTTGGCGCTGCTTCGCCAGCGGCCGCTTCAGTCGTGCTGCAGGTCATCGACCCCACCACGACAACAAGCACTCCTGAGTCCGCTGCGATTGGCGGGACGTACATGACGGTGGAACGTATCGACATTCCTGGATTCACCGATATGAAGTTCATCCCCGGTGGGAATCAACTTCTTCTCCGCGGACTCACTTCCCCGCTGGTCATCGGCGAGAAGATTCCGATCACTCTGCAATTCGAGCGAGCCGGCGCCATCACCATCCAGGCAGAGGTGCAGCCCTATACGGTCATCGCCGACCGCGTCCTGCCACCGCGACTGAAGCTTCCAGGGCAGTAACACCCAAGAATTTGGGTAGGCCGCCCAGACCCGGGTTGCGAAACTTCCCGAACTCCTCCATAATGAGAATGCTTCTCATTCCCACTATGGAGTCACCATGACCCGCACACCGTCCTTGCCCAAACCCCATAAGCGCTCTGCAACCTTTGCGGTCCTGGCCCTCCTCTCAGTTCTGGGACTTCTTGCCTCCTGCGGAAGTGACTCAAAAGACACCACGTCATCGACAGTCCCCGACTCGAATCGGCCGCTCGTGATTGCGACCACGCCAATCCTCGGCGACCTTGTCCGTCAGGTGGGTGGCGATCAGGTCAACGTTGAGGTCCTCATTCCCCTGGGCGCTGACCCGCATGACTTTGAGCCTTCCGCGGCACAGGCCGCGCAATTGCGTGATGCCTCGTTGATCGTGGCGAACGGGCTCGGGCTCGAAGAGCGTCTCGAGTCGGCGCTTGAAGGGGCTCAAAAAGATGGCGTGCCCGTTTTCGAAGTGGGCGAACAGCTTGATCCGCTCGCCCTCAGCACGACTAAGGACGAAGGCCATTCCGAAGAAGACGACCACGGCCACGAAGAAGAACCACCCGCCGAAAAAGAAGAAGAACATGGTCATGGCTCCGAGGATCCACATGTGTGGCTGGATCCGGAACGTA
This sequence comes from uncultured Candidatus Nemicrothrix sp., assembly GCA_903827085.1. Lineage (GTDB taxonomy): Bacteria > Actinomycetota > Acidimicrobiia > Acidimicrobiales > Acidimicrobilacustridaceae > Acidimicrobilacustris > Acidimicrobilacustris europaeus. The sequence continues at coordinate 2,524 of CAIKHC010000104.1, forward strand.
TGGCTACAGCGGCATCTCTTGTCGCAACCCAACTCGCGACAACAACCGGACTCGATGCCGCGCCATTCCAGCAGCGAGCGGGAATCTACGCCGATGCCGCTTTTGCCGCTGAAACCGAAGCGCGCGCACTCCTTGCCGAACTCCCCGCCGACCAGCGCAAACTCATCACAAATCACGACGCCCTCGAATACTTCGCTCAACGATTCAATCTTGAAGTCATCGGGACGGTCATCCCCGGAGGTTCGACCTTGGCCGAGCCCAGTGCTGCCGACCTCAGCAAACTTGTCGCACTCATCAAAGCGAACAATGTGAAAGCGATCTTCTCGGAAAGCACCGTTTCTTCGAAACTGATCGAATCGCTGGCTCGCGAAGTTGGCTCTCAAGTCAGCGTGGTCGAGCTTTCCACCGACACACTTGGCGAGCCCGGAAGTCCGACGGCGACCTACCCCGGTCTCATCGTCACAACGGCTCGCCTTATCGCCAATGGGCTCAGCGGACGCTGAAGATCCTGCTTCCAGCGAATGCAGGCTCTAGCCTCCGAGAACTGTGGATTGGCTAATCGAACCCTTTCAGTATGAGTTCATCCTGCGAGCGTTGCTCGCAGGATCTCTTGCTGCAATCGCGTGCTCGCTCATCGGCACGTGGGTCGTCATTCGGGGAATGTCGTTCATGGGCGATGCGCTTGCCCACGGAGTGCTGCCCGGCATCGCTGTCGCGTTCATCATCGGCATCGACA
>CAIKHC010000105.1 GCA_903827085.1 uncultured Candidatus Nemicrothrix sp.
CACTCATTCGTCTTGATCGCGCGCTCGACGCTGGTGGCTCAACGAGTCGTCTCATCTTGCAGGTTCACGACGAAGTCATTTGTGAAGTGCCGCCCGCTGATCTTGACGCGGTTACTGCAGTCGTCCTTGAAGCAATGTCAGGTGCATTTGATCTTCGGGTTCCGCTTGAAGTGAATCTTTCACACGGCGACTCCTGGGCTGCAGCCAAGGGTTGATGTGACCGACGCTGCTGAAGGTCATTGGTTCGAAGGCATCGCCGATCACCTGGGCACCTCCTACCTTCGCTATTCCTTCACGATGGGTACGGCCAACGAGGTCGACTTCCTCGTCGATGAACTTGGCCTACAGCCCGGCATGCGTGTTCTCGATGTTGGTTGTGGCCCCGGCCGTCACGCCTATGCGCTCGCCGAGCGCGGTATCGCGGTGCACGGCGTCGACATTGCCCAAACCTTCATCGATCTCGCTCGTGACCGAGCGCCGCAAGGTGCCACCTTCGAACGGCTCGATGCCCGAGCCCTGCCATTCGACGCTGAGTTCGATGCGGTGATCTCACTCTGCCAAGGTGCTTTTGGTCTCGCCGGGGGAGCGGCTGCGGTTGGTCCCGACCCCGACGGCGTCGTACTCGAGGGCATGGCCCGAGCCCTTCGGCCCGGTGGCCGTATTGCCGTTTCGGCCTTCTCCTCCTATTTCCAGATCCGTTGGCTTGAAGACATCGACACCTTCGACGCCGATGCTGGCGTGAATCACGAATCGGCCCCGCTCCGGGCCCCTGATGGCACCGAAACCAATCGAGACCTTTGGACGACCTGTTTCACACCTCGTGAGCTGCGATTGCTCGCTGGTCGGGCCGGATTGCAGGTCGATGCGGTCTGGTCGGTGACCCCGGGGGAGTACGCCCGCCGGATTCCCGAGATCGATAGGCCCGAGTTTCTTCTCGTGGCCACTCGTCCACCGGTCTGACCTGCCATTTGCGGGCTGGCGGCCCCTGTGGACAGGGGTCTAGCCTTGCCGTTCTTCCTCGCGCCTGTGAGGGAGTTGTCCCATCCCCTACTTCCTGTCCATCGAAGAGAGAACACCCGTGTCCGAGCAGTCCACCGTTGAAGAGGCCACACCGGCCGCCGCCCCCGTCGTTGAAGCACCCGCAGGCATGGGGAGTTTCGCAGCCGACGGTACCTACGTTCCGCGTCAGGTGATCGAAGACGATCTTGGTGGAATGTCACTCGACGATGCGTACACCGCATCAATGGTGCAGGTTGAAGACGGACAGATCGTCCAAGGCACCGTGGTCAAGGTTGACCGAGACGAAGTTCTTCTCGACATTGGCTACAAGTCTGAAGGCGTCATCCCTTCTCGCGAACTTTCGATTCGCAATGACGTCGATCCCTCCGAAATCGTTTCAATGGGCGAGGTCATCGAGGCACTCGTTCTTCAGAAGGAAGACAAAGAAGGTCGTCTCGTTCTTTCCAAGAAGCGCGCACAGTACGAGCGTGCCTGGGGAACGATCGAAAAGATCAAGGAAGAAGACGGCGTCGTCAGCGGCCCGGTCATCGAGGTCGTCAAGGGCGGTCTCATCATCGACATCGGCCTTCGTGGCTTCCTTCCCGCATCGCTTGTTGAACTGCGTCGCGTTCGCGACCTTGCGCCGTACGTCGGCCGCACCCTCGAAGCCAAGATCATTGAACTCGACAAGAACCGCAACAACGTTGTGCTTTCACGTCGTGGATGGCTCGAAGAGACCCAGAAGGAACAGCGCGAAGACTTCCTCGCCAACCTCAAGCCTGGCGAGAACCGTCGCGGTGTTGTGTCTTCAGTCGTGAACTTCGGTGCATTCGTCGACCTCGGCGGCATGGACGGCCTCGTCCACGTTTCCGAGCTGTCTTGGAAGCACGTCGACCACCCCGGTTCCGTTGTGCAGGTTGGCGACGAAATCGACGTTCAGGTCCTCGAGGTCGATCTCGACCGCGAGCGCATCAGTCTTTCGCTCAAGGCCACCCAGCAGGATCCATGGCAGGAATTCGCCACGGCCCATCAGGTTGGCGAACTCGTCTACGGCCGTGTCACCAAGCTCGTTCCGTTCGGTTCGTTTGTGCAGGTTGGCGAGGGCATCGAAGGCCTCGTGCACATTTCGGAAATGTCGGCTCACCATGTCGATCTTCCCGAGCAGGTCGTCACGCCGGGCGAAGAACTCTGGGTCAAGATCATCGACCTCGACCTTCAGCGTCGCCGCATCAGCCTCTCCATCAAGCAGGCTGCCGAAGGCGGCATTGTTGCTGCTGAGTACCAGGAGCACTTCGGTGAGCACGCCTACGACACCGAGGGCAACTACATCGGTGGCGAGACCACGGAAGCTCAGGAAGCCTGGGCCGAGTACTACGCCGAACAGGGCGATACCTCGATCCCGCCGGTGCCGACAACGGCTGAAGCCGCTGCCGCTGCCGAGGCCGCCCCTGAGGCCGACACTCCTGAGGCCGACGCCGCCGAGTGAGTCTCACCGGCCAACGCCGGTGATCAATCGAGACGCACGATCCCTAGACGCAGCGCGGTGAGAACCGCCTGCGTTCGGTCGCGCGCGTCGAGCTTCTGATAAATCGACGCAAGGTGATTCTTCACGGTCTTTTGCGAAAGATAGAGCCGTGAGGCCACCTCTGGGGTCGAGCAGCCGTCGCAGATGGCCTGGAGGACTTCTTCTTCCCGACGGGTGACGGTGATGGGATAACCCCGCCAATCGGTAAGGGCGGGACGGGTTGGGTGCATCGCTGTGTTGGTCATGCACTACTAGTCGGCAGGGTTGGCAAAAGTGTGAGCGAAATGCGCGGAAAAACATTGAGACGCGCTCTGGTACGTTCCGGCGATGCTTCTACTTGGTCTCACCGGTGGTATCGGTTCGGGAAAGTCAACGGTCTCGGCGGAGTTTGCTCGCCGTGGAGCCATTGTCATTGATGCCGATCTGGTCGTTCGTGAACTTCAGTCACCCGGCGGCGCTGTGCTGGCCGCAATGGTCGAACACTTTGGCGACACGATCCTTGCCGCCGACGGAACACTGAACCGTCAGTCCGTTGCCGACATCGTGTTCAACGATCCCGAGCAGTTGAAAGCACTCAACGCAATCGTTCATCCGAAGGTGGGCGAGGAAATCGACGGGCGAATTGAAGCGCAACGCGAAAGCGACAATGTCGTCATCCTTGACGTCCCACTGCTCGTTGAATCAAAGGCGTATGAGACCGAAGGAATCATCGTCGTCGACACCGACCCCGAGATTGCAGTGCAGCGTCTTGTCGAGTTCCGTGGCTTTAATGCCGACGACGCGCGTGCTCGTATGAAACTTCAGGCAACGCGCGAAGAACGACGTGCGGTGGCCGCGTTCATCGTTCCTAACGACGGAACGCAAGAAGATCTGATGACACATATCGAAGAGTGCTGGATATGGATCCAGTCCAAACGCAACGCTGGTTGAGACTGCTTAGAGTCCGAGGCGTCGAGCGAGGTCGCTCATGATTCGTCGATTGGGGTCAACGCGTTCGCGAACGGCTTTCCATTCATCGAGTCGCGGGTACATCTCTGGGAGTAATTCAGGGCGCACTCGACTGTCCTTTGCGAGGTAGATCCGTCCGCCGACGTCAACAACCAGATTGTCGAGGCGGTCGAGGAGTGGGCCGAGTCCGGGTACGCCTGCAGGAATGTCGAGCGCAAGAGTCCAGCCGCCTGCGGGAAAGGACAGTGGCCCATCATTTCCTTCGCCGAACGATTTCAACACCGCAAGGAACGATGTGCAGCCCGACTGGCTGATCTCTTCGATAATCGTTGAGAGGGTCCTCGTAGCGTCGAACGGAATGACGAACTGCCATTGCAGGAAACCGGCGGGACCATAAATTCGGTTCCAACCGCGAACCATGTCGAGCGGATGAAAAAACGTCGGGATCGACTGAATCTCGTCTCGTCGTTCAACAGGCGCTTTGCGGAACCACAACTCATTGAACGCGCGAATCGAAAGTTTGTTGAGCAGACCGGCCGGCATGAACGGCGGTGCGCTTACGAGTTCGCTGGCGTTGTATTTGTATGGGTCTGCGCCGATCTTGGGTGCTGCTTCTTCCGCGTTTGCGAATCGGCCACGAGTGAGTACTGAGCGACCCATGTTGGCCCCGGTCGCCATGAGGTCGATCCAGGCCACCGAATAGTCGTAGAGGTGATCGCCGGTGCGCATGAGTTCGCACACCGCATCGAGGTCGGAAGCGCGATCAGTGTCGACAACAAGTTGGCTTGAACCAATGCGAGGACAACGGAAGGTGGCGTCGAGGATGACACCGGTGAGACCCATGCCGCCGGCCGTGGCCCAGAACAATTCCGGATCGCGATCAGGGCCGATCTCAACGACCGAGCCATCGGCGAGTTGTAGATGCAACGAAACGACGTGATTGCACCACGAACCTTTGAGGTGGTGGTTCTTGCCGTGGATGTCTGCAGCGATTGCGCCGCCAACGGTGACATAGCGAGTGCCAGGTGTTACCGGCACGAACAAACCCTGTGGCACGAGTGCGTGCAGGAGCCGATCGATACTTGCGCCGGCATCGGCGGTAACGAGCACAGTGTCGGAGGTCGGATCCGATTCATGAATTGTGAACGCAGCGACATCGGTGGTTTCGATGACCGTTCCGCCGGCGTTCTGGGCCGCGTCGCCGTAGCTGCGGCCAAGGCCGCGCGCAATCAGGCCGCGCTCGAACGAGGTGGGAAGAGCGCGCTGCAGTTCGATGGGTGATGTGGGTCGACGTACATCCGCGCCTGAAGGTGCGGTGCGTCCCCAACCGAAGAGTTCGGTCGAAGAGGGAACGGCCCGAGAGGCCGCCGGTTCAGGAGGCGTAGACGGCACAGGCGTAGGTGGCGGCCCAAATTGCACCAGCGACGAGAAGGGTTCGGTCGGAGAAAACAAGGTTCTCGGGTTCGGCACCCTTTCCCTGTTCGAGTAGGAGCGCGTAGCGAAGGATCGCGATGGCAAAGGGGACGATTGAGATTTGGAAGAGAACAGAACCACTTGTTGATTCCTGTGCTGAAGCAAACGCCCACAGGCAATAGGTGATCACGGTTCCGGCAGAGAACACGGCCTTCAAGTAGTTCAGATACTGCGGGGTGTACGCCGCGAGAGCCGGACGAATCGTGGCGGCGTCCTCGCCGAGTTCAGCTCGCTCGCCAGCGCGCTTTCCCGTGACCATGAAGAGCGCGCCGAAACTCGTAACGATGAAGAACCATTCCGAGATCGGTAGACCAGTTGCGGTTGCTCCGCCGATTGCACGAAGAACGAATCCGGCAGCAACAGCGACGATGTCGAGAATAGGCATGCTCTTGAGCCACAGTGAATAGACAGTGGTCAGTGCAAGGTACGCGAGGATCGTGAATCCAAAGTCGCGGCGAATAAGGAATGCGCCACCGATGGCGACGACGAGCAAAATGGCGGCGAGAACGTACGCGAGACCGATCGGAACGATGCCTGCGGCGATGGGGCGATTTTTCTTTACCGGGTGACGGCGATCGGACTCGATGTCCATGGCGTCGTTGAGGAGGTATGTGGCGCTTGCTGCCGCGCAAAAGCAACCGAAGGCGCCAAGCGCCTGAAGGTCGGTATCTCTGTTATCGAAAATCCCTGCGGCGACCGGAGCGGCAAAAACGAGGACGTTCTTGATCCACTGCTTGGGGCGCAGTTCTCGGATGACTCCTCCGAGAAGTGAGGGGCGGGGTGAGGCTGTGGTCGTCATTTCACCCAGCGCTGATTTTCCGCCAGATTGGGCGAGGAAGGTGACGAAGGACGGTGAAGAGGATTGACATGATCGGAGGCGCCCAGATGATCTCTTTGTTCTTCTGAAGACCATTGATGACCGCGTCGGCAATCTTGTCGGGTGTGGTCGCAAACGGGGCAGGTTTCATGCCCTCAGTCATACGGGTGTGAACAAATCCAGGGCGCACAACAACGCATCGGGCGCCAGAACCAATCAGTGAGTCGCCGAGGCCCTGAGCGAACGCATCCATGCCCGCTTTGGTTGAGCCGTAAACAAAATTGTCAGCGCGAGCTCGAACGCCAGCAACGGACGTAATGGCAAGGAGTGTTCCGTGGCCCTGAGTGCGCAGTTTGGCAGCGGCGGCCAAGCCGCTCGACACTGCGCCGACGTAATTGGCACTCGCTGCTTGGGCGGCGGCAACCGGGTCGGCGTTGAACTCGGACTGCTCACCCAATACGCCAAACGCCAAGATCACCATGTCGATATCGCCCATACGTTCCGCGGCAGCGTCGATGACCTTGGCGTGTGAGGCGGGATCAAGCGCATCGAACACGATGGTGTCGGCGTCGACTCCAGCAGAACGGAGACGATTCAGGGTGGTGGCCGCCGAGGCAGGGGAGCGAACGCCGAGCACGACCTTTTTGCATCGGCTGGCAATGAGCCGGTCAACGATGGCCAAAGCAATTTCGGAGTTTCCACCGAGAACCAGTACGGATTGCACCGAACCCAAAGCGTCGCGCATGTGTGTCATTCCTCTTCCAGGGTTACGGGCCGTCTGGTCAAGGTTAGACGGCGACCGCCGAAGTGCCGGGAGCAATAGCCCCCACCCTTCGTAGACTCCTCCGATGCCGCCGTTTCGACTCGTTTCTGATTTTCAGCCTGCCGGCGATCAGCCGAAGGCAATCGAGGAACTGACGGCAAGTATCGACGCAGGAAATCGGTTCCAAACGCTGCTCGGTATTACTGGTTCGGGCAAGAGCGCAACCATTGCATGGACGATTGAGAAGTTGCAGCGCCCGACATTGGTCATGGCGCCAAATAAATCGTTGGCTGCTCAGTTGGCCAACGAGTTCCGCGAGTTCTTCCCCGAGAATCGGGTTGAGTACTTCGTTTCCTATTACGACTACTACCAACCCGAGGCCTACATGCCGGCCTCCGATACCTACATCGAGAAGGACTCGTCAGTCAACGACGAGATCGAGCGGTTGCGTCATGCCGCAACTTCGGCGCTGTTGACTCGTCGAGACACGATCGTGGTTGCGTCGGTGTCGTGTATCTACGGCCTCGGCAATCCTGCGGAATATGCCGACCAAATGTTGGTGATCCGTCAGGGCGAAACCCACGAACAGCGCGCCATTCTTGGTCGACTTGTCGATATGCAATACGAACGCAATGACATGAACCTGATTCGCGGAAAGTTTCGCGTTCGTGGTGACACCATCGAGGTTCATCCGGCATATGACGAAACCGCGATTCGCATCGAGCTCTTTGGCGACGACATTGAGCGGATCGTCGTGGTCGACCCTCTTACCGGCGAGAAGATCACCGAACTCGAAGAGCTTGTTGTGTTCCCGGCGACGCATTACGCAGCAAGCGACGAACGCATGCGCACCGCTATGACACGCATAGAAGCAGAGTTGCAGCAACAACTGGCCAAATTCGAAGGCG
>CAIKHC010000106.1 GCA_903827085.1 uncultured Candidatus Nemicrothrix sp.
AAGTCGTCCAGCAACTCTCCACTGCAGTCACTGCCGATCCGAACGTTGCCCAGGTCTCCCGAGCGGTTGTCGGGCCGAACGGTGAATCTGCGGTCATTCAAGTGATCCCCGGGAGCGCTCCCCAAGACAAGGCAACGAGTGAATTAGTTGCTCGATTGCGCTCGTCGGTGATTCCTGCAGCGCTCGAGACTACGGGAGGGACGGTCTACGTCGGGGGACAGACCGCGACCTTCATCGACTTGAGTAACCGCGTTGCAGACCGGCTTCCATTGTTCATTGGTTGTGTTGTCGGACTCTCATTCATCTTGCTGATGATTGTGTTCCGCTCAATCTTGGTTCCGCTGAAAGCGGCAATCATGAACCTGCTGTCGATTGGCGCTGCTTATGGCGTCATCGTCGCGGTGTTCCAGTGGGGATGGGGCGCAGAACTCTTCGGAGTCCATCAGTCATTGCCAATCGTCAGTTTCATTCCGATGTTTATGTTCGCGATTCTCTTTGGTCTGTCGATGGACTACGAGGTCTTCATCCTCAGTCGAATTCGCGAGGAGTACAACAACTCGGGCGACAACACCGAGTCGGTAATTGTTGGCATAACTGCAACCGCTCGCGTGATTACATCTGCTGCACTCATCATGATTTCGGTCTTCATCAGTTTCGTCTTTGGCGGGGAACCAACGATCAAAATGATGGGCCTCGGCTTAGCAACTGCAGTGTTTGTTGATGCAACGATCATCCGCATGGTGTTGGTCCCGTCGTCGATGCGACTGATGGGCAACGCCAACTGGTGGTTTCCAAAGTCGCTTGACCGGATAATCCCGAATCTCGACATTGAAGGTGAAAGTCGCCTTCCTGCCCCTGAGTTTGAATCGGTAGCCAGTCCGAACAAACAATCCGCTTCGGTCTGAATCAACCCCTACGCTGAAGACTCTCGAGGAGGATCATGGGCGCGATTTGGAACGGAAATATCGATAGCGCGAGCAAACTTCCACTGTTGCTGTGCATGATCGCGTTCATCGTCACGTTTGTGATTACGCGGATCATCGTGCGGATGATCCGTTCAGGGCGGGGCCCGTTCAAAGACAACTCGGTGGGCGGCGTGCATATCCATCACGTCGTGCCGGGAATCATTCTGATGATCGTCGGGGGTCTCTTGGCGATTGGCGGTGTTGGTCCGGGATGGGACAACACCGCTGGTGTCATCTTTGGAATGGGGTTAGCGCTTGTATTGGATGAGTTCGCGCTGATCTTGCATCTCCAAGATGTCTACTGGGAAGAAGAAGGCCGGCTTTCTGTCGATGCGGTATTTGTTCTGGCCGGAGTGATGATGTTGCTGCTGGTTGCGGGCTCGCCCTTTGGCATCAACGTTGATCAGGAGCAATCGCGTTTGCGGATTGGACTGCTCGTGCTGATTGCTGTCCATCTCACCATGGCTGCAATCTGTGCAGCGAAGGGGAAATTGGGTACAGCTGTGGTTGGAGTGGTCATTCCAGCTATCGCCTACGTCGGAGCACTGCGGATCGCTCGGCCGAGTTCGCCGTGGGCAAAACGCGCTTATGGGAAGCATCCGGAGCGGATGGAGAAATCCGAGAAGCGCGAGAAAGAATTCGATGCTCGCTGGCGAACGAAGGTTTCAAAGCTTCAAGACTTTGTCGCCGGGACATTTATTGGCGAAAATTCCTGAACCTGCGGTAGGGGAAATCGAGAGCGGCACGAACGGTGGTCGTGTTTGTTTTGCCCTCGGATTCACTCGTTAGATGTCGTAGTCAACGACAACGGGCGCGTGATCGCTCCAGCTTGTGTCGTATGACGGTGCGCGATCAACACGCGGGTTCTGGGCAAGCTTGGCGAGTTGGGGATTCACGATCTGATAGTCGATTCGCCAGCCAGCGTCGTTGTCGAATGCTTTGCCGCGATAAGACCACCAGGAGTAGGGGCCTGCTTCTTCAGGAAACGCTGCGCGCACAACATCGACCCAACCCAGTTCATCGAACCAGTTGTCGAAATAGGCCTGTTCCTCCGGAAGGAATCCGGCGCAACCGATATTGCCTTTCCAGTTCTTGAGGTCCGCCTCGCGGTGGGCAACGTTGAGGTCGCCGGTGAACACAACGTGTCGGCCATCGTCACGAAGTTCTGTGAGTCGAGAGGTCGCAGCGTCGAACCATGCGAGTTTCTCCTTCATCTTTTCGGGAGAGGTTTCGTCGCCGGTGTGGGCGTAGGCGGAGATGACGGTGAATGGTTTGCGCTTGCCCGTCTTGATATCGGCCTCGATCCAGCGGCCCTTATTGGCGAAGGAAACGGAGTGCTCGCCACTTCGAGAATCGGTAATTGGGAGTCGGCTGGCAACAGCCACACCCGCCCGTCCCTTCACTGAACACTCAGCGTGCACAATGTGCCATCCATCGCCCATGAGGCCCGCCACGAGCTCGTCGGGGGCGCGTACTTCTTGGAGGGTGACGACATCGGGCTGGGTCTCGGCCAGCCACTCGTTCATGCCTTTGCGGGAAGCGGCCCGGAGGCCGTTGACGTTGACAGTTGCGATTCTGAGCACCCATCGATCGTGTCACGTTCCCGGTTCGGTTTGGTGCGTCTCGCTCGCTAGTCTCAGACCATGACTTCACGTGGAATCAAGGTGTTCATTGCTGCTCTCGCCCTGAGCGCTGCGGTGGTGGCTGGTTGTTCAAGTTCGAAAAAGGACCAGACACCCATCACGGGCACGGTCCCGACGACGTCGGTGGCCACGACCACGCCGCCTGCGGCAGCCTCAGGCTCAACCACCACTGTCGTGGGCACGATGTCAGGCATGGGAAGCACCACCACCGTCGCCAGGTAGGGCGCACTCCGAGGTTCCTCGGTGGTCCTGAACGGAAGTGGCATGGGTCACGTCGATGGGGGAGAGTGTCGCCATGGCGACCCACCGAAACCCTCACGCTGGCCTTCCTTTTGTCGATGACGACACCGCCATCGCTGCAGCGCTTGAGGACGTCTGTGTCCCAGCACTGATGTGCTC
>CAIKHC010000107.1 GCA_903827085.1 uncultured Candidatus Nemicrothrix sp.
AGCCCTCGGACGGTGTTCCGCTGAGCGCTGCCTCGAAGGCACGGGTCGCTCCGATTAACACCGGAGCGAGTACTGGCAACAGTAGAAGTGGAAGGAGGGTTTCACGAACTCGGAGACCCGCTGCCACGACGCCAAAGAGGGTACCGGCGGTCGAGATCGCCGCGGTCGCGACCACGATCGTGGCCATCAGCAGAAGCCAGCCGGTGATCGAGGTGCCATAAAGCACAGCCACTCCGACGCCGAGAAGGACCTCAAGAACGAGCAATTGCACCGCCACCGACAGGGTCTTGCCGAGATAAATGCCGGACGGGGATAACCCTGAAAGGCGGAGGGCATCGGTCACACCGTCGGCCGCTTCGAGTGAGAACGCCCGCTGCATCGCTAACAGCCCGCTGAAAAGTACGGCAATCCAATAGAGGCCCGGAGTGGCCTTTTCAAGAAGTCCGCGGTCGGGATCAAGAGCGAACGCGAACAGCACCAGAACAAGAAGGGCAAACGGGATGACCTGGTTGATCGCTACCCGTGAGCGAATCTCAAGTTTGAGATCCTTGCGAGCGATCAGCCATGCGTCAGACAACATGAACATCACCGCCACCCGTGCCCTCATCGAGAGCGACTCCGCCGCCAAGCGTCACGATCTCGTCAGCAAGCTCGATTGAGCGGTCGAGTTCGTGAGAACTCAGGATGATCGTTGCCCCAGCCGCGGCCGCGTCTCGAATGAGGCCATCGACGATGTCGCGTCCTTCTTTGTCGAGACCAGCATGCGGTTCATCAAGCAGCCAAAGTTCGGGACGCCGTGCCAGCAAACAGGCAAGAGAGGTTCGCCGCCTCTGACCAGTCGACAAACGGCCAACTGCGACATCGCGCAATCGACCATCGAGACCAAGTTGTGCCATTGCCGCTTCGGCATCGACCATGTCGGCTCGCGCTGCGCGCGTCCAGAAATGAACATTGTCGGCAACAGTGAGTTCGTCATAGAGACCGGTTCCGTGCGCAAGTAACCCGACCCGGTGACGCACGGCGCGGCGGTCTTCGCGAAGGTCGACACCCAACACAACTGCCTCACCAGAAGTAACTGGTACCAACCCAGCAAGGGCGCGCAACAACGTGGTCTTTCCCGCCCCATTCGCGCCGCGCAGAAGAACGATTCGGCGGCAGTCGACATCGAGATCGACACCGGCAAGGGCAGGGAATCGACCGAGCAGGGCCACCGCCCCGCGGAGGTGAACCACGGGCTCTGTCCCGGACCGGAATGTGGGGTCGTCTCGCTCCATGAGGTGTCCTGAGGGTAGTGGTCGCTCCCGCCGCGAGACCAAGCGACCGGCCTCGCTAGGGTTCGCTCGTGCAGTTGTGGAGCGTCGTGGGCGCGATCGGGCGGTTCATGATGCGAACTGGCATCGTGATTCTGCTGTTCGTCGCCTATCAACTCTGGGGAACGGGACTGTCCACAGCTCGAGCTCAGGACAATCTCACGAAAGAGTTCGCCACCCAGATCGCCCAGTTCACGCCCCCGTCAGCGTCGACAGAGGCACAACCAGTTGTCACCGCTCCGACTGATCTCCCGATCCCTGAACTGGGAGACCCCATCGCGCGAATCACCATGAAGACCATCGATTCGGACTTCGTGATGGTGCAGGGCGTTGATCTCAAATGGCTGCAAGAAGGCCCGGGGCATTTCCCTCAAACACCACTACCTGGCCAACCAGGCAACGCCTCCGTTGCTGGACACCGAACTACCTATCAGGCACCGTTCAATCGAATTGATGAGCTCGTGCCGGGCGACATGATCACGGTGCAGACGCTGCAAGGAACCTTTACCTACAAGGTTGATGCCTACATCGATCCGAACGACGCGACGACCTCAGGCCACTTCATCGTGTCGCCGAACGATCTTTCCATCCTCGATCAAAACTTCGGCAACCGATTGACCCTCATGGCCTGCCATCCAAAGTTCAGCGCCGCGCAACGCATCGTGGTGACTGCGACCCTCACCTCGAATCCAGCACCGGCAACCCCGATCCCTGCCTACGACGGGGTTACCACCGATGCTTCAGCTGATGCGCTCGCTGGTGGAGACTCCTCGGCCTGGCCGGCCGCAATCGCGTGGTCACTCCTCACTGGGCTCGTATGGTTCGGGACCTGGTGGCTGGCCCGCTTCTGGACACCTTCACTGATGCGAAAGCGAGCACAACGCGTGACACGCTTCAAGGATTGGAAGTTCCTCACCACCTATGCCATCGGCACGCCGATTGTTTTGGTGATGATGTTCTTTGCCTTCACCAACATCGCTCGACTCCTCCCTGCGTCGTATTGATCATGCCCACACGCCATCGACTCACCATCATCGTTGCCGCCCTCGCCGTCGCATCGCTCGCGCTTGTCGCCTGCTCTTCGTCGTCAACAAGTTCCTCGTCTCCTCCGACCACTGCCAGCACAACCACCACCGCCCCGGGCCCAACAACAACGACGACTCTCGAACCTGAAGCCGGAGTCGGCCGGATCTCCTTTGTCTATGGACCGGTTACCGGCGACTGCATCGATCTGCGTTCAGTGGCAACGGGCAGAGCGGTCACGACCAGAGCCGTACCCACCGCCGACGCCACGTTGAAAAGCGATAAAGACGTGATCTTGCGCCTGAACTGCGATCTTCCTCACCAATACGAGGTCATCGCCACCCCATCGGCGGGTCTCGCTCCGACTCCGGCCCCGACCACCGAGCAATTCGTCGCCGCCGCCAAGAAACTGTGCCCTGCAGCGTTCAAGACCTACGTAGGCATCCCCTACCCGGGCTCTTCGTTGGAAGTCGGCTGGGTTCTGCCCTCCGAAGAGCAACGCAATCGCGGTGTACAGGTCATCGGATGCACTGCATTCGATCCAAAAGGCAAACTCACCGGATCGGTCAGAGACTCCAAGCGCTAGTGCGTGCGCACCGGCCAGCGCGCGCCGCGAACGCGTCACAAACGCGTAGCGCGCGAGCGCTTGTGAGTATCCACCACCCCGACGCGCGGCGGTTCTACATTTTTTTCATGGTGCTCGTGATTGCTGCTCTCCTCCTCGCAGTTCTCCTCGTCATCGCTCTTCTTGCCAACCGCCGATCCGGCGAAGCTCCCCAGGCGCGCATCACTCGCCGCCCTGCCGAGGTTCGTCTTCCAATCGGGGCTGACGCGGCACTTTGGTCAATCGTCGAGGTTGTCCCCGACCCGCGCAATCATCTGGCACTCACCCGCGACCTCACCGGCGAGGTTCGTATTTCAGGCACGTTGCTCGACCCAGCAGTACGAGCCAGCACCATCGTGCCTCCGCCTCGTCCAGTTCCGGCTGGTGGAAGTTCCGTTCGCATTCTCACTGCAGCCGAGATCGAACGTGAAGATGCAGCAGTAGCGGCCGAAGCTGCTCGTATCAACCGCGCTTCCTGAGTTACTCCTCGCGCAACTTCAGCGAGGCTGAACAACCGCAGCAAGTGCAGCCCACGATTGCGGTGCTGCACCTAAGCCGGTGCCATCGCTCGCGTCCCAATACTCAGCCCAAGAAGATGCAAGCGCACCACGCGTGAGCATGGCGGCGATTGCTCTCGCGTCTTCCGCTCGATCATGTCGACGCGCAGCGACCCAAAACAGATAGGTGAGTTGTGGCCACGCTGGTCCGCGCCAATAGGTGCGTGATTCGAAGGTTGGTTCATCGCGGTGCATGCCCGCCGGACCACACGCGCCTCCAAAGGCAGCCTCGTCACGCAGGTCCGTAAAAACCCTTTCAATCACTGATTGATTTGTTGCTACCAACACCGGTAACAGCGCATCGAGTGAACGAGCGCGACCTGAATCGGACGCCGAATCGCCAGTGTCGACCCAGGTCCCGAGTTGTTCGTCCCACTGGGCAAGCAGTCGACGACTCAAGAGATCCGCTTTCTCAATCAATGCGTCATCGCCCGTGACTGATGCGAGCTCATACGCATTGAATGCAACGAGCGCGTTGAATCCGCAACTCGCAACAACAAACGATGGATTCGAAATCGGTGAACCCAATCCTGAATGTTGCACCGATGCGACGAGTGCACCTTTGGTCTCACGCCACGTGCTGACGTCCCAACCATCGGGACACCAATGATCCCAGCGAGGACAATCGTCGCCCCCGCTCTCCCACGGATGACACAAGGCAATCAAACCGTCGACGCGCGACCGAAGGTCAAAGAGAAAATTGAGTCCGTCTGTGGCTTTGTCTACGAGGTCACTGACATCGATGTTGCGACGGGCGAGTTCGGCAACTGCATGCCCAAACATCGGCGGCTGAGTGATCGACGAGTGACCTTCACGGTTCCAGAAGTCACCGTGATGGTTCGGGGAAAACTCGTAATCGACATGCGGAACGAATCCTTCGGCGTTCTGCGTTCGGAAGAGGTGCGCAAGTTCGCTCCGCGCCCGATCCGGCTCGCCGAGGTCGGCCCAGGTGATGGCGTGGAAACAGGAGTCCCACAGCCACTGGAACGGATAGACCTCGGCATTGGGGACGGTGTAGCCCTGTGGTCGCCAGTTGGACTCGAGTACGGCCCGAGCCGAGGCCCGGACCAACTCGGGATCGGCCGGTAGCGTGAGGTCTTCGCCGTCGATCCCGTCGGTCACCCTCGTCCCCTTCTGGTGTCAATGTCCACGTGCGCTGTGCTTTCGTTCCGTCTCGGCGGTACTGATGGAGTGTCCATCGTGGCCGATACGTGGATCAACGCGCTGCATCGTGCCGGATTCGAGGTGCGAACCGTGGCCGGTGAGGGAAATGTGGACGTTCTCCTCCCCGACCTCGCGATCGGCCGATGGCCCGATGGGAAGTCGGGGCTCCATGGTCCCGAAGCAGCAACCGAAGCCGATATCGCCCAACTTTGCGAACTCGTCTCGGCCGCTCTCGCCGATTGCGACCTCGTCGTTATCGAGAACCTTGGGTCCATTCCCATGAACCTTCCCGCTGCGATGGCGGTGGCACGGGCTCGTGAAGGCCGGCCAACCATTTGGCATCACCACGACCCTGCCTGGCAGCGCGACCGTTACGCCGACGTTGTGGAACTGCCTCCCCGAGAAGCCGTTCACAGCGGCCAGTG
>CAIKHC010000108.1 GCA_903827085.1 uncultured Candidatus Nemicrothrix sp.
CCTCGCGGCGAACGATCCGCACAAACTGGGAGTTCTCCATGAAGAACGTGAAGCCAGCGGTGAGGACGAGGTCAACCTTCTCCCAACCTTGAACGGGAGAGTCGGTCGCTGCGTCCACCTGGAGAATCCATCCGGCAAGCGCCCGATCAAAGACCTCTTTGTAGATCGCCTCTTTCGAGGGGAAATGGTGAAGAACACTTGAACGCCGGATGCCGACCGCTCCGGCGATGTCGTTCAATGAGGTTCCGTCAAAGCCATTCTCAGCGAAGCAGAGCTCAGCCTCAATGAGGATCACCTCACGTGTTGGTGTCACACCTTCGCCTACGGCCATCAAACGAGGCTAGCGGCGGACTGTTCGACAGGCAGGTGACTCCGATTACCGTCTTGGCCATGGAGATCCTCTCGGCACTTTTCATCGACGGTATCGACACTCGACAGGTCGATGGTCCTTCCACTCGTATCGACATCACTGGCGTTCAATTCTCTGCAGCGGCACCGCACGCTGTCCCGGTATCGCTTGAACCGCACCTGTGCGTGATTGTTTACTGCCCGCCAGGATCGCGAGATTCCGGAGCCCTCGAGGTGGTCTACCTCCGAGGCGAGGAACAGATTGCTCGAAACGTGCAACCGCTTCAGGTAGAACCCGGCAAGTTCAACTACCGACTTGTTCGTGCGGAACTTTTGTTTGAAGAGTACGGAACGATCGAAGCCCATTGCCGAGTCGATCTCGGGCCGCTCACGATTGTTCCGTTTACGCTTTTGCCTCCAGTCTCGTAATGGAAAGCGCAGCGGCGCTCTCGACCCACCCAATCGCCTCGCATGCAACCGGCGATGTCATCGCCGACATCCTTGATCGCGGGAACGCATCTCCTGATCTGGCGATTGTGTTTGCGACATCGGCGTTCAGCGGAGCCTCTGAAGACATCCTTCACGCGATCGATGCACTTCTGAGTCCAACGAAACTTCTGTTCGTGTCTTCGTCGGGAGTCCTCGGAGCGGGCTCGGAGGTGGACGGAAGCGCAGCGCTCAGCCTTTGGGCGTTCTGGTCGGACACCCTTGAGGACGATGTTGCCTTTGTGGGACTCGACGAGGGCCTCGGTGGAGTCGATTACCTCTCAACTCGCCAACTCGCTTCGGCACAAACCTTGGTTGTGCTCGCAGATCCGTCGCTGCCGATGGTGACGGAAACGATCGAATCGCTTTGCGAACTACGAGTGAACAAGGTCATTTCCGGCGGCCTCCTGTCCGGGTCCAATGGAGCGCCTTCAATCATGGACTCCACAGGCCGCTACTTCGGTTGCATTGCTGTTGCGTTCCAGTCGACTGAAGGCGAAGCCATGCTCGCTCATGGCTCGGAACCGATTGCGGGACCGATGACGATCACGAGTTCGTCGGGCGCAATGGTGTGTGAACTTGATGGGGCGTCCGCTTTAGAGGTGGCCTACGAAGTTCTTACGCATGCAGACATCGAAGATCGGAGTTCTGCGGCAAGGAACCTTGCCCTTTCGGTACTCGATCCTGAAACGATGACGATCATCGACGTTCACGAAGTTTTAGGGGCAGACAGAAAGAGTGGGGCAATCGCCATCGCGGCGTCTCTTCCAGAAGGAACAGTTGTCGCTTTCCATAGAAAAGATTCATCGGACGTAACGTCTGAGCTCAGCCAGGCGCTCGTGGGCGGCCGGTCTTCGGGTGCGCTGATTTTCACTTGCTCACTAATCGACCCCAAGGCCGACAAAGAGGGCGTGAGCGATCTGGGTCCCCTCACGGAGTCGCTCGGCACTGCTTCGTACGCGGGAGTGCGCGTGTCAACCGTGATCGGGACAGGATCCAACGGACCCGGCCTCTCCGCCGCTCCCCTCTCAGCAGTCATCTTCGGACGTCGCCACTACTAAGGTGCGGCCGTGACCGACAGCCGAATCGAATCCCGAACCGTTGACGTTGTCCGTGGCTTTGCCATGGATGCCCCTCAGAAGGCGAACTCCGGTCATCCCGGAACTGCGATGGCACTCGCACCCTTGGCCTACGCGCTCTATGCGCGAGTCATGCGTTACGACGCCAGTTGCCCCGAATGGCCGAATCGAGACCGATTCGTCCTTTCCGGCGGACATGCCTCGATCCTTCAGTATTCAATGCTGCACCTGACCGGTTTTGGTCTCACGCTCGATGACATAAAGAACTTCCGGCAATTTGGTTCTCCAGCGGCGGGTCATCCTGAGCGTGGCCACACTCCAGGCATCGAGGTCACGACGGGACCTCTCGGACAAGGACTTGCGAATGCGGTTGGTCTGGCTCTCGCCGAGCATGCGCTTCGTGCCCAGTTCGGACCACAACTGTTCGACCACCACACATTCGTTCTGTGCGGAGACGGAGACCTTGAAGAAGGGATCTCTCACGAAGTTGCGTCACTGGCTGGACATCTCGGTCTCGACAAACTCGTTGCGATCTACGACGACAACCACATCTCGATCGACGGCCCCACAGA
>CAIKHC010000109.1 GCA_903827085.1 uncultured Candidatus Nemicrothrix sp.
CCCGGGACAACCTCAAAGAGACCGTGGATGAGATTGAGTTGAGCCTGTCGCCACAAACTTGGATTCACTGTTGCCGGAGCATCACCTGAGGTATCTCCGTAGGGGCCGAGGTCCCAGACAACACGGCCGTCGGTCGCTTCAATCAGCGTGTCGTCGAGTGCGGCGAGGAAGCCACGCTGCGCATCAACGAAATCCTGTTCATCGTCGAACGGAAGATCCATAGTGACTGCATGCTGATGTGCCGCAGTGTGTTCGGAGACTGACATTGCGCAACCTCAATCATCAGGAAAAAGCGAAAGCAGATGATTGGACCGTAGCCCGCTACCGCACCAGCGAACTCGCTCAACTCACCAACGATTGGACGATGTTTACCCGCTCAGGGGCGCTATTTCGCGCCTCATGGAACCAGTGCCACGTCGCATGAAAGACTCCTTGGGTCAGGCAAGGAGTGGTTTCATGAAATTTTCGCGTTTCTCTCTACCCGTTGCACTTCTCGCAACGGCCGCGTTGATTGCAGCCTTCATGGCTCTGCCGCAGACGTCGACAATTGAGTCAGCTGCTGGCGCAATCGAGTCGCTACCTTCGCCCACGACCCAAGTTCTCGAGACGACTGCGCATGATCACGCTGCCGCCGCCGAAGGTGAAGCGCATGACCACACGTTGGTCGCTGATGTCTCATCGACCGGCTCAGGTCACCAACACTCCAGCACCACGGATGCCGCTGAAGGCATGGCAAATGACTCCCACGCACACGAACCGCCTGCTGCATCGGTTCTGCCCACAGGTCCCATCGTTTCCGTCAACGATCCGCGCCTCTCACCTTCTCAGCAGAATGCGGCAACCACACTTTTGATTTCGAGTCGAGCGACGATCGCGTCGTTGCCGAGCACCACAGCGTTGGCCGCAGGTGGATACGTCTCGGTGGGAGACAACTCAAGTGGGTTACAGCATTGGGTAAACGACACCTACACCCGCGATGGCCGGGAACTTGATCCGAGCCGCATCGAATCATTCGTGGTCAACCCCACTTCAGGGCGCACAGTGGGCGCAATGTTCATGCTCGAGCCAGGAAAGACCATGGCCAGTGTTCCCGATATCGCCGGCGAACTCACCATATGGCACGTCCACCCAACTATCTGCTTCAGCACCACTCAGATCTGGCGGTACGTATCCATCGCGAGCAATAACAATTGCCCGAGCGGTGCGGCACCACGAATAGTGCCCCCGATGATGCACGTTTGGTCCTACGACCCTCCGTGTGGACCATTCGTCGGAACCGAGGGCCACGGCAGCTCAAACTGCAGCGCACACGCTCACTGATTAGTCGAGCGCCGGCGACACCGGCAGACGCAATCCCTGCATGTCTTCGTGGCGAGCGCGGATTTGGTCGTGAAAACTCGGCTGCGTAGGAATCCAGAAATTGCCGGCTTCAACCGCATCAAACACAAGGTCAGCAACTTCAGTTGGCGACATTCCGGCGGCCGTTGAATCGACGAGCATTGCTTCGACGAACTCTGCGTCAGGAGTTGCTTCGCGACCGCGATCGATCCAGCGTTCTTGGCGGTTACGGCCCGACGTACCAATGTCGGTGTTGATTAAACTGGGAACGAGAACCGAAGCCGCAACGTTCTTTCCTGTTGTTCGAAGATCCTGGGCCAAACAATCAGTGAGACCAACAGCCGCAAACTTCGAAGTGAAATACGGACCTGAATAGGCGCCGGTGACAAGGCCGCCCATCGAGGCGGTATTCACGATGTGACCTGGAGCATCGTCCTCGAGCATGCGCGGCACGAACGCGCGGACTGCGTGGATGAGCCCGTCGACATTGACACCCATGACCCACTTCCAGTCGGCCATCGTGCGTTCCCACATCAGGCCGCCGCTGAACACACCAGCGTTGTTGCACAGCAGATTGACGTGTCCGAACTCAGCGAAAGCGGTATCGGCGAGACGCTGAACATCTTCTTCAACCGAGACATCGGTGCGTACGCCGATCGCTTCTGCTCCGATCTGACCAAGAGCAGCAACGGTGTCATCCAGACGCGGTTGTTCGATATCGGCGGCAACAACACGCATGCCCGACTGCGCGGCTTTCTCGGCCAAGGCGCGACCGATACCACTGCCCGCGCCGGTGATGACTGCAACCTGTCCGGCTTCGATTTTCATGAGTTCCTACTTGTCTTGATCGAGTTTGAAAACGCGCAATGCATTTTCGCGCAGGAACTTCGGCCAGACGTTGTCGTTGAACGGAACGTTGGGCATGTCAGAGAACTGACGCTCGAGCGAAAGACCAGCGGGGAAATAACCGCAGTACATGATCTTGTCGCTGCCGCGAGTGTTCGCGTACTTGATGATGTCCTTCGGGTAATGCTTTGGAGCAAACGCACTGGTCATGTAGTGAAGACCGGGCCATTTGAGCATGAGTTTCACCGCAAGTTCGGTCCACGGTTCACCACCGTGCATCATCACCATCGTCAGGTCGGGGAAGTCGTAAAGAACTTCGTCGAACTGTTCAACGTGCTGCGGCCAACTTGGCATACGCGGTCCAACGATTCCGCCGTTGATGCAGATCGGAATATCGAGTTCACAACACGTTGCGTAGATCGGATACATCTTCTTGTCGCCGATACCGACCTGCGGAACCATTCCGCTGGGGAATGTCATGGCAGCAACAATGTTGTTCTCGGCCTTGAGCCGCTTCAGATTGCGAACAGTTTCCATTCCC
>CAIKHC010000110.1 GCA_903827085.1 uncultured Candidatus Nemicrothrix sp.
CCACCACCACCACAACAACCCCGCGACGCGTCACCACGCCGCCGGCACCAACCGGCAATGCCACAACCTCGCCGAATCAGTGGGACCGCCTCGCCGCTTGTGAAACCGGCGGAAACTGGGCAGCGAACTCCGGCAACGGATACGGCGGCGGACTTCAGTTCGCCCACAGTTCCAGATGGTCAACATGGCGCGCCTTTGGCGGCGAGGAATTCTCCGCTCACCCATGGGAAGCGAGCCGGGAGCAGCAGATCGTCGTCGCCGAGCGTGTTCTCGCCCGATCCGGTTGGAGCGCGTGGCCCGGGTGCTCGCCCTACTAAGCCAGACGAATCGTTCTTGGTGTGTTTCCGATAGCGCGAATCTTGTCGTAACCGCGCAGAATCTGCGACTGAAGGCAGCTGCGTAAGATTCGCAGTGATCTCATGACACTCTCACCTCGCGACATTACGGAGTTGCTCGCGCGCCATGGCCTCGAGCCAAGTCGCGCACTTGGCCAGAATTTTCTTGCCGATCCAAACACTGTCCGTCGCATTGTGCGGTTGGCGTGCATCGACGCAAACTCGAATGTCGTCGAGATCGGGCCTGGTGTCGGTTCGTTAACAACCGAACTTGCAGCGACCGGAGCAAACGTTGTCGCTGTCGAACTTGATCGACATCTACTTCCGGTGTTGGCCGAAACCGTTGAACCTCTCGGTGTTCGTGTTGTCCACGGTGATGCGCTTGAAATTGATTGGGGACAGGTTCTGCCCGCTGACAAGCAGTGGCACCTCGTTGCGAATCTTCCGTACAACGTTGCGACGACCATCGTTCTTGATCTTCTTGACGATGTGCCACAAATCGAAACCATGCTCGTGATGGTGCAGCGCGAAGTTGGCGAGCGCCTTGCTGCATCGGCTGGTGATGGGGCCTATGGCATTCCATCGGTGAAGTTGTCGCTCTGGGCCACCGCTTCAATCGCAGCTCGGATCCCAGCCACGGTCTTCATTCCGCAGCCTCGAGTGGAATCGGTGATGGTTCGCATCGAGCGCCGATCGGCTCCAGTCGTGGACGTGGATCACGATGCCTTAATGGATCTCGTTCGCACGGCATTTGGCCAACGGCGCAAGATGCTTCGCCGGTCGTTGTCCTCAAAGGTCACGACCGAGCAGTTCGAAGCCGCTGGCATTGACCCATCCGAGCGGCCCGAGCGTCTCGACGTTGTTCAATGGGGAGCACTCACTACAGCGGTCCTGGCTGGGGCGTGATTCGATGGGGGACGTGCCTGCCGAATCGGTCCGCCTCTTTGCTCCCGCCAAACTCACGACATCGCTTCGCGTGGTCGGTGTGCGCGACGACGGCTATCACCTCATCGATGCCGAAATGGTGTCGCTTGATTTTGGCGATTCACTCTTCGTCGATTGTGAAAGCTCCGGACCATCCTCGGTGACCTTTGTCGATGTCGATGGGAAAACTATTGATCTCGGTGGTGACGACCTCGTCACTCGCGCGTTGGCGATGGTGGGCCGCGATGCACTGGTGCGAGTGGAAAAGGCAATCGCTGCGGGCGCGGGGCTTGGCGGGGGATCCGCCGATGCCGCCGCCATCCTCCATTGGGCAGGTATGACTGATCCCACTCAGGCGGTAACACTTGGTGCCGATGTGGCCTTCTGTGTCTCCGGCGGCAGAGCGCGGGTGCAGGGGATCGGCGAGCAGATCGAACCGTTGCCTTTTGAAGAGCGGACCTTCACATTGCTCACGCCGCCGGTGATGTGTTCAACTCCCGCGGTCTACAAAGCATGGGACGATCTTGGTGGTCCCACCGGAGCGAACGGCAACGATCTGGAACCAGCGGCGCTGCTGGTCGCGCCTGAGCTTGTTCGCTGGCGTGACGAACTCGCTGCAGCCAGTGGCCGTCAGCCTCGTCTCGCTGGTTCAGGATCAACCTGGTTTGTCGAGGGTGCGTTCCCCGGCCCCGGGCGAGTCGTTACACACACCAGCCCTGCTCGGTAGCGCACGGAAGTATGGGGGCCCGTCACGTCGCCATATGGGCCCGTACGCGAACCCACCCGGCTCTCGGGCCGAGTGGAGTCAACAAGAATGGTTCTGGCACAGCGGGCGTCAGAGACGCCTGAGCTCACTTACCGGCAGCTCGACGCTGGAAGCGAGTTCGCTTCAGCATCTTCTTGTGCTTCTTCTTTCGCATGCGCGTGCGGCGCTTCTTAATGAGAGATCCCATGGCGGAGCGACTGTAGCGGTAAGGCGTGCTCCGGTGCGAAACGACACAACCCAACGCCACAACCCAACGCCGCAGTGCAACGCCACCGGGCCCGATGGGTCTGTCCAAGGAGGGCTCGGGATCCCGATTAGATCAAATCGGAATCCCGGTAGGGAAGGAAAGCTCGGGGGCAGGGACTCGAACCCCGAATGACTGGACCAAAACCAGCCGTGTTGCCAATTACACCACCCCCGAAAGGTGAGGCCCCGAAAGGTGAGGCCTCGGAAGGAGAGTCAGACCGTACTAGAAAGTCTGCATGACTCCGAGGCCGCTCTCCGCCATCGTGCTTGCCGCCGGAGAAGGTACACGTATGCGCTCGGCTCGCCCGAAGCCCCTCCATCTGCTGTGCGGACGCGCAATGGTGCTCTACGTGTTGGATTCGCTGGCTGGCGCTCAGGTCCGCCGTGCGGTGGTTGTCGTCGGTCACGGCGCCGAACGGGTGACCAAGAAACTTCTCGATGCTGCCCCTGATGTCCCGCTCGAATTCGTGGAGCAGGAGGTGCAGCGAGGTACTGGCGATGCGGTGGGCGTTGCTCTGACCGCATTCACTCCCGAGGAACTCGATGATCTCGACGCCGACATCATCGTGCTGCCCGGCGA
>CAIKHC010000111.1 GCA_903827085.1 uncultured Candidatus Nemicrothrix sp.
ACCGACGACGTTGCGGGCAGCGCAGAGGTTGAACTTGGAACAACCCAGAGTCCAAGCGTGAGAAGGGCGACCACCATGACGGGGACGAGGGTCAGGGAAGGAACGAGGCGGATCCGGCCAAGGGGGTTCGTGCTCATTGTTACGAAAGTGTTGCGGTTTGATCGCAGTCTCGCAACGCAGCCGCAACATTTCTGCTGCAATAGGCCCCTGAACAGGGGAAATGCCCATGGAATTTTGTGTCACAGTTAGGCGGAAATCGACGTCATTTGAGGTCGGGAAGGGCAGAACGGGAGCTCAGGCGATGTCGGCAGCGGCCTGGCGGCCCTGACGGATGCACGCGGGAAGGCCGAGGCCGTCATAGGCGGCACCGGCGAGATGGATGCCGGGAGCCTCGTCGCTCACCCCGGCTCGCCAGGCTGCGACTCGGGCCGGATGGCCGGGTCGATACTGCGGAAGCGCATCAATCCAGCGGGTGACGCGCCAGGCGATCGGTGCCGCGTCGATGCCCATCGTTGTGGCGAGGTCAACACCCAGCGCCTCAACCAGAGAGGGGTCGTCAAGCTCGAGCGCGTGGGTGTCTCCGAACTTGCCGGCCGACACGCGCAAGATCGCCACCTCGGGGTCATCGAGATGGGCCCACTTGGCCGATGCCCATGAACACGCAGTGAGTGTGGGTAGCGGATCGGTCTGCGCAATGAGGAAGCCGCTGGCATCGAGCGGAACGCCGAGAGATTTCTTTGAAATGGCAAGGCTGACCATGGCGGCAGAGGCGTAGCCAACCGAGGCGAGATCGCCAGCGGGCTCGGGGGCGAGTGACTCGAGGAGGCGAGCAGTCGGGAGCGCGGGCGTCGCGAGGATGATCTCGTCGGCGGCGATTGGGCCGAGCGGCGTCGTCACTGTCCAACCGTCACTGCTCCGTGTGATCGAAGTGACCGGGCACGAAAGATGGACGGGTACGTCGGCTTGTGTGAGTCGGGCGAGGATCAGATCGGTGAGTGTCTGAGTGCCTACCGGGATGCCGTGGAAGACCGGCGCGTCGGGATGGTGCTGCGCGGTAGCCGTTTGTTCACGCAGCGCAGTGATGAGGCTGGGTGACTTGCGAGCAGCCACTGCGATCTGCGCGGCACCCGCCGCGAGGCTGAGGTGGTCGGCATCGCCTGCGTTCACACCAGAGAGAAGAGGTGACACCAACTTCTCGTGGACTTCATCGCCAAGTCGTGCACGAATGAGGTTGCCAACAGACTGATCATCGACTCCGTTGGGATCGGAACCATTTGCACTGTCGATCCATTCAGTACGAGTGAGGTCCTGTGCCGCGCGCGCAATTCCTTCTGAACTCACGATTCCAGACGCAGCGAGTGCATCAAGGTCGGTGGGAACGCCAAGAACAAGACCGGCAGGCAATCGGTTGAGGCCGCCGTTGACCCATACGTAGGCCGACTTCTGTGAAGGCGAGGTGAGGATCGTGTCGAGACCGAGTTCGTGGCACAGATCAAGCGCTTCAGGAACGCGCGCGAGAAACGCATCGGCCCCGCAATCGACAGGCCGGCCCGCGAATGGCGTGGTGAGAATCTTGCCGCCAACGCGTTCGCTGGCTTCGAGAACAACGACGTCGAGATCGGGTCGTTGTGTCGCCAACGTGAATGCTGCAGTCAGACCGGTGATGCCGGCTCCGATAACGACGACACGTCGACGGTTTGTCATTGAACCTGAGCGACGACGAGATCGGCGAGTGCGTTCATGACGACTTCGTCGGCATTCAGCGAACGCGTGCGCCCAAATGCAAGACCGAGATCGCTTGCGACCTTCGCGGCTTCGATATCGAGGTCGTAGAGAACTTCAAGGTGGTCAGCGGTGAAACCTTGTGCGCAAACAAGCACGCCATCGGCTGAACCTTCAGCGGCGATGCGTTGAAGTTCTTCGAGAATGTCGGGACCGCGCCATGGTTCGGGCGTGCGGCCTGCGCTTTGCCACCCGAGTGACCAACTCTTCAGCCCGAGTTGTTCGGCGACATATGTGGCGCTTGCTGCGAGTTCGTCGGGGTATGGATCATTTTCCAACACACGTTCGGGAAGCGAATGGGCGGTGAACAGCACTGTCGTGCGCTCAGGTAGTTCAACGAGTGCATCGCGAACGGCGGCAGTCAGGAAATCGAGGTAGGCGGTTTCGAGATGCCAGTTATTGATGCCATGCATCGTGAGTCCCCGCTCGGTACCTGCTTCGGCAGCACGGCGCTGGTATTCGCCCACACTGAAGCCCGAAAAATGCGGAGCGAGCACCAGACCAACGGCCTCGGTGATGCCGGCATCGGCGAGTTCGGCAACACCGTCTTCAATGAATGGAGTGGCGTGCTTCTGCCCGAGCACGACGTTCCATGCACCAGGCATGCGCGACTCGAGAGCGGACTCAAGTGCGGCGCGTTGCGCCTCGGTGAGACTGGCGAGAGGTGAGATACCGCCGATGGCGTCGTAACGAGAGATGAGATCGGCCAGCTGTTGCGGTTCGGGTGCGCGGCCGCGACGGATATGTGTGTAGTACGGCTCAATGTCTTCTGTCGTGCGTGGCGTTCCGTAGGCCATGACGACGAGGCCAATTTTTGGTTCGGTACTCATGATGCAACTCCATCACAGCGACCTTCGTTATGAACAAGTTCGACGACGCGCTCAAGAACGGTTGGGTCTGTTTCGGGCATGACGCCGTGGCCAAGGTTGAAGATATGTGCAGGGTTTCCGGCATTGCGGCGCAGAACATCGCGAGTCGCTTCCGCAACAACATCCCACGGCGCAAACGCAAGCGCAGGATCAAGGTTTCCTTGAAGCGCAATGTTTGCCGGCACACGTGTGCGAGCGACATCAAGTGGAACTCGCCAATCGACGCCGACAACATCGGCACCAGCCTGCGCCATGAGGCCGAGCAACTCGCCCGTTCCAACACCGAAATGAATTCGGGGCACATTGAGGTCGGCAACTTCTGCAAACACTCGTTGGCTGTGGGGAAGAACGAATTTCTCGTAGTCGGGAGCACTCAGGGTCCCGGCCCAGGAATCGAAGATCTGCAATGCAACAGCACCGTTCTCAATTTGCGAACGCAATGAAACAATCGCGAGATCGGAAAGTCGTTCCATCAATTTGTGCCAAAGGTTGGGGTCGCCGTACATGAGGGCTTTGGTTCGCGTGTAGGTGCGCGACGGTTGACCTTCAATCAAATAACTCGCAACGGTGAACGGTGCGCCGGCGAAACCAATCAAAGGAACGGGAAGTTCACGAGCGAGGATGCGCACAGTTTCGAGCACATAGGGCGTGTCGGCTTCGGGGTCGAGTGGCCGGAGTCGTTCAAGATCGGCGGCCCGAGTGAATGGCCGCTCAACGACTGGTCCAATGCCAGGGGCAACATCGACGCCAAAACCGATCGCCGCAACGGGAACGACGATGTCGGAATAAAGAATGGCGGCGTCGACGTCGTAGCGCCGCACTGGCTGCATAGTGATCTCGGCGGAAAGCTCTGGATCGGCGATGGCATCGAGGATGCTGCCCGAGCCGCGGATGGATCGATATTCGGGAAGCGATCGGCCGGCCTGGCGCATAAACCACACCGGCACGCGATCGTTAGGACCGCCGGGTATGCCGCGGCAGGCGCGCAGGAAGGGCGGGAGGGGAGAGGTGGCTGCATCGGTCACGGCGCCACGCTACCGATAAGGCCTCGTTAGGGAGAATCCGGCGGCCTGAGGTCAATCGGCGGGGGACCGCTAAAGTGAAGAACCCCCTTCTGAGCCCCGCTGGAGATTTCCAGCGGTTCGACGAAGGACTCTCACTTCTCAGACGGAGCCCATGGCCCCACACCCCGATCTCGATGCCGAACAGGCCTATATCGATCACGCCTATGCGTGTCTCGAAGAGTCGCGGCAGGCCGCGTCTCGCCTGACGTCCATGGTCGAGGTTGGTCGAGGTGGCACCGAGCAGGCGCGCTTTGAGCGCGAAGTCATCCACGAAACCGTTTTCAACCGTCTGACCCAACTCCAACTGGGTGATGCGGCCCTGTGCTTCGGTCGTATCGATCGCGAAGCTGAATCCCCTGATGAACAGATGGAGAGTTTCTACATCGGGCGCATTGCGGTCAGTGATTCGGCGCAGGATCCAGTCATTGTCGACTGGCGCGCGCCTGTCGCCGAACCGTTCGACCGAGCAACCGGACGGCAACCGATGGGGCTGGCGCGTCGACGCCATTTCGCAACTCGCGGCCGCCGATTGTTGGGTGTTGAAGATGAACTCTTTGGGGCAACCTTGGCGAGCTTGGGAATGCCCGTCGGTGAAATTGAAACTGGTGAGGTTGTTCGCGGCCAAGGAGCCTTGTTCACGGCACTCGAAACGGC
>CAIKHC010000112.1 GCA_903827085.1 uncultured Candidatus Nemicrothrix sp.
GGCATCGGCAATTGACGAAGCCGCCGAACAACGTGGTTGTGTCGCCGTGCTTATTGTCGGCGCAGTCCTGGCGATCATTGCGCTGGTACTCGCCATCGTGTTGGTCGTCATCGGCCTCCGGATCTTCGGGGAATCCGACGAAAGCGCAAACGCGAAAATTCTCCAAGAGGTCTACTCAGAAACCGGAATTTCCAGCACCACCGGCGATGCTGTCCACCCGCCCCAGCGAGATATCCAACTCGGAGTCTGCGAAAGCGATGGCGCCGATGGCGTGAAGGCCGCCGGAACCCTCACCAACTGGACCAACGAGAGCGCCGACTATGAGATCGACGTGTCGTTCCGCACGACTGGGCCGGGCAGCACAGGCGAGGAATTCGCTGCGAGCTCCATCACCGTGAAGGCCGTACCCGAGCACGCGACCACCAATTGGTCCGCCAGCGCTCCACGTCCGAAGCAAGGCGCATACGCCTGTCGGGTGGTTACGGTGAACCGTTGGCCCGCCGGGACAGCCCCGCCTTCCTGAGCGCACCCCGGTCGCGATGGAACCGAGAGCAGCCTCCGTTCTAGAGTGACCCCCATGAAGAAGCTTCTCGTACTCATCGTCGTTGTCGCCCTCGCCGCATTCGCGGTGAAGAAACTGCAAGACGCCTGAATCAGGCCGACCTCGGCGTTGCTCGCCGGGTCAGTAACCACCACCCGAGGAAAAGTCCGGCAGACACCCCGGTGGCGATCACCGCGCCTGTCGCAATGCGACCAGGTGGCGGCAGCGTGACGCGATCTCGCAAAGGGACGCGTCGAGTGAACGAAAGAATCGGCCATCCTTCGGCCGTTGCAATGCGAGTGAGTTCTCGATCTGGATTCACCGCGACGGGGTGACCAACGGCTCGCAACATGGGTTCGTCGGTCGCTGAGTCGGAATAGGCCCAACTCTTTTCGAGATCAATGTTTCGTGTCGCTGCGACATTGGCGATGGCTTCAGCTTTGTAAGGGCCATAGGCATAGACATCGACTTCGCCGGTGTAGTTGCCGTCTTGATCAATTCGCGCCCGGCTAGCAATGGCGCCATCGGCACCGAGATACGACGCAAGTGGAATCACAATTTCTTCGGGTGATGCTGAAACGATGAAGACGAGGCGACCCGCGTCACGATGTTCCTGAATAAGTTCGAGGGCTTCGTCGTAGACGATGGGGTCGATGACGTCGGTGAGGGTGTCGCGAACTAAGGAGCCGACTGCGGCGTGATCCCATCCCCTTGTGATGCGGAGTGCGGATTCGCGAAACTTCCGCATGCGTTCCTCGTCAGCACCGAGGGTGTGAAAGACAAGACCGTTCCACGCGGCACGAGCCATGACCCGACGATTAATCATTCCCGCTTGGCGAAAGGATTTTCCGAACGCGATCATCGACGCGCGCGCAATGACGGTTTTGTCGAGATCGAAAAACGCTGCTTCCACATCTTGAGCATACGGGTGGGTATGGCGAAACTTGAGCCGCCAGAAATTGAGTTGGCACTGATGACCCTTGACGGCGTTGCGGCGACTTCGTACGGTGCCACCAACTTCCCTTCTCTGTGGTGCTGTTCTCAGGAGGGCGAATGGTGTTTTCGTGTTGGTCTGCAAAAGGCGGATCGGGCACAACCGTGGTTGCAGTCGCACTGGCGGTGTTGCTCGGCCGTGATGATGATTTCGGTTCAGTCCTGGTGGATCTCGATGGTGACGGGCCGACGGTGTTGGGTGTTCCCGAACCTGGGGGACCAGGACTTTCCGATTGGTTGGCTGCATCGCCATCAGTCGGAGCGTCGGCGATCGAGCGTCTCGAACACTCGGTGGCAAGTGGCGTTCGGCTGATTCCGCGTGGTCGCCGATCGCTTCTGAGCGAGGATCGAGCGGCACTGTGTCTCGAGAAACTTGTCGATGACGAGCGACCGATCGTGGTCGATGTTGGGCGCGTGTCCGGCGCGGGCGATGTTGAAGATCGTGTGCGTCGGCAGTTCATTGAGGCGGCAACAACGTCACTGCTTGTGACCCGGCCCTGTTTCATCTCGCTGCGCCGAGCATCGGCGCTCCCGTTTCGGCCAACGGGAGTCGTGCTCGTCGAAGAAGACGGTCGCGCCCTTCGTCGAAGCGATGTCGAAGACGTCCTTGGAGTTCCCGTTGTCGCAGCAGTCGCTGTCGAACCAGCGGTTGCTCGTGCTGTTGATTCTGGGCTCCTCGCAGCGCGCCTCCCTTCGCCGTTGGGGAAGGCGCTTCGTGATGTCGCCTGACCCCAGTCCCAACGAAGTGCTCACTCCCTTAGTCGAGACCGTGCATCAACAGCTGCTCAATGGCGGCCATCACGATGCGTCATCGGTTGCACAACTCGTTCTCGATCACAGTCCACTGCTCGACGATCAATCGATTGCCGATGTCGTGAGTCGAGTTCATTCGCGTGTGGGTGGCCTCGGAGTTCTCGATCCGTTTCTTGCAGATTGCACGGTCGATGAAGTCATGATCAACGGTTCCGGCGACCTTTGGGTTGAACGCCACGGCCACCTCGAATGCACCGGCGTGATTATTGACAGCGCCTCCACCTATGCACTGCTCGAACGAATCGTTGCTCCGCTTGGTCTGCGAATCGATCGCACATCGCCTTGGGTCGATGCGCGCCTTGCCGATGGGTCTCGAGTCAATGGTGTGGTGCCACCGCTTGCTGTCGATGGGCCCTTGCTCACGATTCGTCGCTTCGGTGCCCGGCGTGTGCACCTTTCCGAGACCTGCACGCCTGGTGTGGCCCGTTTGCTCGAGTGGGCGGTGCACGCTCGCTGCAACATCATGGTCAGCGGCGGTGCCGGCGCAGGCAAAACCACATTGCTCAATGCCATTGCCGGGTTCATTCCCCCAGACGAGCGCGTCGTCACAATCGAAGATGCGGCAGAACTTCGTCTACCCGGTCGACATGTCTTGCGACTCGAGTCCCGACCCGCGAACGCCGAAGGTGCCGGCGAGGTAGCCATTCGTGAACTTGTTCGAAATGCGTTGCGAATGCGTCCTGATCGAATAGTGGTTGGCGAGGTCCGTTCGGGCGAAGCCATCGACATGTTGCAGGCGATGAACACTGGTCACGATGGGTCGTTGTCGACCTGTCATGCCAATTCTCCGGTCGACGCGATTCGCCGACTCGAAACCCTTGTACTCATGGGCGATATCGCGCTGCCGCTTGTTGCGGTTCGTGAACAGTTACGGGCAGCAATCGATCTCATTGTTCATGTGGCCCGAATGCCCGATGGATCGCGGCGCGTCGTGGCGGTCGCCGAGCCCTTGGTTGAAACGGAAACTGCTGCCGTTCGAGTGAATGAATTAACCAGCCCAGAGGGTCGGCTCGTCGGGTTGCCCAAACGGCCACAGCGTGCAGTTCATGTCAGCGCTCCATCCGAGAACTGGATCGAAGCATGAATCTCAAACTGTTTCCCATCATTGTGCTGACGATTCTCACCGTAACTGCATCGGTAGCTGCGATTACGACAACGCCAGAAATGATGGCGGCTCGTCGAGTGCACCAGCGGTTTGCTGCGGAATCTTTCGCAGCGCGCGACTCGCTCATTCTTCGAGGAGCTCGCGCTGCTGTGGCCCAGTTGATGTCGGCTCGCCCACTACGTCCGGCTCACCGACTCATCGAGCGACGGAATCGCCGTCTTCTCGACCGGCGCATACCGGGTGCACTCGATCGTGTTGTTCGACAACTTCGTTCTGGTGCGACCCTTCCATTGGCGCTACGCAGCGTTGGCGAAGACGATCCAGTCTTTGCCCGTCTCTCGGCAGAGTTGGGTCAAGGGCGTTCACTGAGCGACACGGTCGAAGACTGGCGCCAGGAAGACGAGTTACCGAACCGACAACTGACTGCGACTGCGCTCGATCTGGCATCTCGTACCGGTGGCGCTTCGGCACGGGTGCTCGATGGCGTTGCTGCGTCACTGCGCGAGCGGGTGGCATTGGAACGCGAGGTCGCAGCGCTTTCTTCACAAGCTCGGGCCTCGGCGATTGTGCTCGTGGTTGCCCCCGTGGTCTTTGCTGCAGCGGCGTCGATGGTCGACCGCCGGATCCTCGACCTTCTTGTAGGGCAACCAATTGGATGGGCTTGCCTCGGAGTGGGCCTTGGTCTCGATGCGCTTGGTGCGGTCTGGATGTCTCGGCTTATAGGGCGGCATCGATGATCGGAGTTGGCCCCGTTGTCGGTTCCGCTCTCGCAATCGGGGCATTCCTTGTTCCCGTTGCGCGTCATCGTTCGCAACAGTTATCGATCCAGAGCGCGCGTCGCCAAAGTGTTCCTGAGTTGGTCGATCTCTTCCGGCTTGCTGTCGGTGCGGACCTTTCCGTGCATCAGGTCGTCGACGTTGTCGAACCGCATGCTCCCGAGGTCTTCGCCTCAGCGCTCGCGGAAGTTCGTCGCCGTGTCGCCCTTGGTCAACGGTTCGGCGACGCGCTTGATGCATTCGACGAATTGGGAGAACCGGTACGTCCGCTTGTGGCGTCATTGCGGTCGGCGGCGTTCGATGGGGTGGCACTGGGGCCAGCACTTGAACGAGTGGCAGCCGACGCCCGTTTGCAACGCCGGCGGTGGGCCGAAATCAATGCCCGAAAACTTCCGGTGCAACTTCTCTTTCCCCTTGTGCTCTGCATTCTCCCAGCGTTTGGGCTGTTAGCGATCGTCCCTTTGATGATGACCTCGCTCAGTTCTCTTCACTGGTAGCGCCTGACTTCCCCCTTCCACTTCACGACACCGAAGGAGTTTTCTATGAACAGTTTCATCAGTCGTTTACCACTTGCCATCAATGACCTTGCCGATAGCAGCCCCGAACCGATGGCCGTATCAAGTAGCGAACGATTGCGCACCGAGCGCGGTCAGACCACTGCGGAGTACGCACTCGTTTTGCTTGGTGCTGCAGGAATTGCGCTGTTGCTTCTCGGCTGGGCCACCCAATCGGGAGCAATCGGCACGCTGTTCGATGCGGTGCTCGGTGGCGTTGTGGACAAGGTGAAGTGATGGTGACGAGGCGGGGGGATCAAGGACAATCCACCGTGGAGTTTGCATTGGTCCTCCCCCTCGTTGTCCTGGTGGTGCTGTTCATCGTGCAAGCAGGACTGGTTGTGCGCGATCAACTTCTTGTTTCGCATGCGGCGCGTGAAGCAGCACGTGCTGCTTCCGTGAGCGATAGCGATCGGTTGGGCGCTGCGACGATGGCCGCACGGCAGGCGGGAAACCTTGCCGCCGAACGCGTTTCGGCCACCACCACGATGGTCGACGGGGACGCATCAGTTCGAGTGCTGATTTCGTATCGCAGCATCACTGGCATCCCGATCATCGGCTCGCTTGTTCCCGATATCGATCTTGAATCCACAGTGGTGATGCGAGTGGAGTCAGACAGAAAGCATCGCTCGTAACAGCTCGATCGCAGCGGCCTTGTCGAGGGGTTCGTTGCCGTTCCCGCATTTGGGCGACTGGATACACGAAGGGCAGCCGGACTCGCATTCACACGACTGAATGACCTCGAGTGTGGCATGGAGGTGTCGGTCTGCAGCAGCAAAGCCAAGTTCCGCCATGCCAGCTCCACCGGGATAGGCATCGTGAATCACGATTGTTGCTGCGCCGGTTTCGGTGAGATACGGAGTGGAAACACCGCCGACGTCCCAACGATCACAGATCGCAAATAAGGGCAGGATGCCGATTCCTGCATGTTCGGCCGCGTGAAGTGCACCGGGTAGTTGGTCATGGCCTACACCTGCAGCACTCGCAATGTGGTCCTCGATGATGTACCAAAAGGCGCGCGTCACCAGTTTTGATGACGGTAAGTCGAGTTCGTGTATTCCCAGTTGCTCGCGTGTAAACGTGTCGAACCGGCGGTAGCCGATCACGGTGGTTTCCACTTCGACGGTGCCAAGGCACACAGTGGCGTTGCCAATCTCGCGTTCCTCATCAGTTTGAAGAATGCGGATATCGGTGACGGCTCGGGGCTGGGTGTATTCGCCGCCGTCGTGTGGCTCAACGATTGCGACGTGATCAGTGAGATCGAGTTCGGCGACGCGCCAGGCGGTTCCTTGATGCAAATAGATGGAACCAGGGTGGACGAGGCGAAATGCGCGTGCGCCGTCGACGGTGCCGATCAATGAACCATCGGCGGTGGCGATCCGAAATTCATTGGCGTTTGCACTGCGCAGTCCGATGCCGTTCGCTGGTCGTCCGCGCCCACTCCACACGGCGCCGAGCCCAGCGCGCGCAGTGGGCGTGCGGATTTTGAGCTGATCGTCCTGCACGAGTTCGCGAATTGCGTCGTCGAGAACGTCGGGCCACCACGCTTCGTCGGCATCGGTGAGCGGAAGTTCGAATGCCGCGCACGCCAAGTGCGGATAGAGGACATAGGGATTGTTCGTATTGACAACTGCGGGTTCGGGAGAACGTTGAAAAAGCTCGGTGGGGTTGTGCACGAACCACTGATCGAGTTGGTCATCTCCTGCAACCAGAACCGCCAAGGACTGTTGCGATTCGCGGCCTGCTCGGCCCGCCTGTTGCCACATCGAGGCAATCGTTCCGGGGAAGCCGTTGAGAATGCACGCATCGAGACCGCCAACGTCGATGCCAAGTTCAAGCGCAGTGGTTGCGACAACGCCGCGGAGGGTTCCATCGAAGAGTTCTTTTTCAATCTCCCGACGTTCCGACGTCAGATAGCCGCCTCGGTACGAACGCACAGTGGGCGAAAGACGCTTTGTGAGTCGCCGTTGAACGTCGGCCGTAACAAGTTCCGTTCCTTTGCGGCTGCGACAGAACGCAATCGTGCGGTGATCGTCTTTGATGAGAGCGCTCATGAGCTCCGCGGTGTCTCGCGATGAGGACACGGATTTCGGCTCTTCTTCCGAACCATCGTTGATGCCGTCCGGGTCCCACAGAACGAACAAACGCTCGCCACGAGGGGAGCCATCTTCGACGACTGCTTCGACCGGAAGACCGCAGAGTGTCGACGCGAGTGCTGACGGATCACCGATGGTCGCAGAAGTGAAGATGAACACTGGATCAGAGCCGTAGTGCGCGCAGATGCGTCGCAGGCGCCGGAGCACCTGGGCGACATTGCTGCCGAACATGCCGCGCAACATATGCAGTTCGTCGATGACGACGTACCGAAGACGCTTGAAGTAGGTGCCCCAATTGGCGTGCATCGGCAGCATGCTCATGTGCAGCATTTCCGGATTGGTGAGTAGAACGTTTGCGTGCGCACGCGTCCACTTACGCTCTTCGGGTGAGGAATCACCGTCGTGGGTTGCCGCAATTAGGCCCGGAACATTGAGAGCAGTCAGCGATCGGAGTTGATCCTGGGCAAGCGCTTTTGTGGGGAAGAGCAGCAGCGCTGTGGCCGGAAGCGGACCTGCTGCGATGGCTTCAGCAATCGGAAGTTGAAAGCACAGTGACTTCCCAGACGCTGTGCCGGTGGCGATTGCGACGGAGCGTCCTGTTCTTGCGTGATCGATTGCCTCTGCCTGATGCGACCACAACCCTCGTTCGGGGACGAGATCTCTGATGATTTCAGGAAGTGGCTCGGCAAGCGTTGCGAAGCGCGCACTGCGTTCGGGGGAGCGTTCGATATGCACGACCCTTGGATCGGTGCCGAGCGCAGTCACGAATGCATCGAGAGTTGGGGGAGTGCGCCGAGCCATTGCGCTGATCGTATGACCGGTGTCTGACTCTGCCACTCCTCTGTCCACTCGCTTCGGCCTGATTTCTCATGATTTCGCCGGTAGCCTTGCGTTTGTCGGCGCATCAGCGTCGGTCGCTCACCGAAATGGATTCTCGGGTGATTTTTGATCTCGCTGTAGCCGCCCCGGTTGACGGAGTTGTGGTCATTTCGATCGTCGGCGAACTTGATATGTCGACAGCACCGCGGCTTCGAGAGGAACTCATACGGGTGACGTCTGCGACCGATACGCCGCGAGTCGTTCTTGACCTCGCTGGGGTTGATCTGCTGGATCCGACCGGACTCGGCGTCATCTTCGATGGTGTGAAGCGCACTCGATCCCGAGGCGGGGACTTAGCGTTGGCCCGAGCCGAGGCCTCTGTGCTCCGAGACATGGAACTCACCAGAGTGATTGAGATCCTTCCGGTGTTTGAATCAGTCCCCGAGGCAATTCAGTCCATCGCCCTATGACGATCGAGATGTAATACGCACGTCACATTTGAGAAACCGGTTGATGATGTCGCCGGAATAGACAACGGGTATGGGAGTGCGAGTGACCGACAAAGAACTAACCGAGAACCACCCGTGGAGCCATACCTGGCTTGGGACAGATCGTTTCATGGCTCGTCGACTGGCCCGTCCCGCGGCTCGATTCCTCGCGATTGAAGCCGCTAGCGGGATCTTGCTTCTTGCCGCCACGGTGATTGCGCTGATCTGGGCCAACTCGCCATGGAAGGACTCCTACGCGTCATTTCTCAATGCAGAGATCATTTTCGATGCAGGACCCGTTGGGTTTCAACTGACACTGCACGAATTTGTCAATGACGCATTGATGGCGTTCTTCTTCTTTGTGGTCGGGCTCGAGATCAAGCGTGAGTTGGTGAAGGGTGAACTCCGCGACCGCAAGGCCGCAGCGTTGCCGATTATTGCTGCTCTTGGCGGAATGATCGTTCCTGCATTGATCTATTTCGCCTTCAATGCAGGAACAGACGCGTCCCAAGGATGGGGAATTCCGATGGCAACGGACATTGCTTTTGCCGTCGGGGTCGTTGCGTTGTTGGGAAATCGAGTTCCGGTTGCGTTAAAACTCTTCTTGCTCACTCTTGCTGTCGCAGATGATCTTGGAGCAATCGCAGTTATCGCGATCTTTTATAGCAAGTCAATGAGTTTTGTTTGGTTAGGCGCAGCAATCGCGTTACTCGTTCTTGTTTGGCTGATGCGCCGTCGCCGTATTTGGTACGGCCCGCTGTACCTCGCCATCGGCGTGGTGGTTTGGTACTGCATGTTGAAATCTGGCGTGCACGCAACGGTGGCTGGAGTCGCGATGGGCTTCCTCACTCCAACAGATGCGTTGAGGCCTGATCTCGATTCAGAAGCAATCGCCGATCGACTCGAAAACCAATCGGAGTTGAGCGCAGCCGATGTCGCCGCAGCTTCATTCTTGATTAAAGAGTCGGTACCAGTTGGCGAACGCCTGGTTGACCGCATGCTCCCGTGGACGAGTTACGTCATCATCCCAATCTTTGCGCTTTGCAATGCCGGTATTTTGTTGACATCGGAATCGATCCGAGCTGCAGCGGGCTCTGCGGTGACATGGGGAGTCGCACTCGGGCTCGTTGTTGGAAAGACAGTTGGTGTGTTCGGGGCAGCAACGATTGCGATTGCGATTGGAATTGCTCGTCGACCGCGTGGCGCTACCAATCTGCATTTGCTCGGCATCGCAATGGCCGCGGGAGTTGGCTTTACCGTTTCGCTCTTTGTGACCGAACTCGCGTTTACTGATCCTCTTTTCACCGAGGAGGCGAAAGTCGGCGTCTTGGTCGCCTCAGCGGTGGCAGGGCTTTTGGCAGCGTTGGTGCTGAGCCTTGCGGCGAAGCGATCCAGTACTGCAGAGCTCGCGATCGAGGCTGCGGAGAACGCAGAACTCTTCGGTGTGATTCCTGACTCAACTCTGCTCCCGAAAAGCCCGAAATAGCCCGAAATACAGGAGTAACGAGCGTCGCGGAAACTGTCTCAGGTGGGCGTGGAATCGCCAGTTTCGATGTAGCGACCGAGTTCTCTGCGTGCGAGCTGCATGCGATGCACTTCGTCGGGACCATCGGCGAATCGAAGTGTGCGGAGACCAGCCCACATTCCCGCCAACGGGAAATCCTGCGATACGCCACCACCACCGTGCGCCTGTATGGCGCGATCCACAACAGCAAGCGCAACGTTGGGTGCGACAACCTTGATGGCAGAAATTTCCGTGCGTGCACCCTTATTGCCGACGGTGTCCATGAGCCACGCTGCCTTCATGGTGAGCAGACGTGCTTGTTCGATTTCGATGCGTGAATCGGCGATCCACTCCTGAATCACACCCTGTTGTGCAAGGGGTTTCCCGAACGCCACACGCTCGGTGACGCGACGACACATGAGTTCAAGTGCCCGTTCGGCAATGCCGATGCAGCGCATGCAGTGATGAATGCGACCGGGGCCAAGTCGAGCTTGGGCGAGTGCAAAGCCGCTTCCCTCTTCGCCGAGAAGGTTTGAAACCGGGACGCGAACGTTGTCGAAACGAAGTTCGCAATGGCCTTCACGGTCGTTGTAACCAAACACCATGAGGTCGCGAACGATGGTGAGTCCTGGCGTGTCCATAGGAACAAGCACCATGGATTGTTGCGTGTAGGTGGGAGCCGATGGATCGGTCTTTCCCATCACGATGGCAACGCGACAGCGAGGGTTCGCAGCCCCAGAAATCCACCATTTACTGCCGTTTAGGACGTAGTCGTCGCCGTCGCGAACAATGCTCAGACTGATGTTGCGTGCGTCGCTCGATGCAACATCGGGTTCGGTCATGGCGAAACACGAACGAATTTCGCCTTCAAGCAGTGGGACCAGCCAACGATCTTTTTGTTCGGGTGTTCCGAACAGCGCAAGGATTTCCATGTTGCCGGTATCGGGCGCAGCAGAGTTCACCGATTCGGGCCCGAGCGGACTGCGGCCAGTGATCTCGGCAAGTGGCGCATAGTCAACATTCGAAACTGGTTCGGGTGTCCATTCGGTCACGTGGGGCATGAACAGATTCCAGAGCCCGCGCTTCTTCGCCTCGGCTTTGAGTTCTTCCATGACGTGCGGGTGGAAGTGCGGATCGCCTGATGTGCGCATTTCCTCGGCGAACACTGGTTCGGCAGGGATGACAGCTTCTTCCATGAACGCGAGCAGACGTTGTTGCAGATCTGCCGCGCGCGGGCTGAGTGCGAAGTCCATCAGGAACCTGCTCTTCCGTAGTCGTCTTCGTAGCGGACGATGTCGTCTTCGCCGAAGTAGGTGCCGGTCTGTACTTCGATGAAAACGACTGGCGCAGCACTGTCGTTGCGAACTCGGTGTTTGGTGTGAACAGGAATTTCGATTGTGCGGCCCGCGGGCACGGTGTGATCGACATCGTTGAGGGTGACGATGGCAGTGCCTTCGACAACGATCCAGTGTTCAGACCGCTTGTCGTGCGATTGGTAGGACAGACGTTGACCAGGCTCGACAGTGATGCGCTTGACCTTTGCGGCCGGGCCGTCATCGAGGATCACGAACTCACCCCAGGGGCGACGTTCGCCGGTTCCGGCCTCGCCGAGGGGGCGAAGGGTGTCGTCGTTCGAAGGGGGGTTTTCCGCGGTAGGTGTCACGGGCTGAGTATGGCCGAAATGCCCGGTCAGCACTGAGAAATGGGGGTGTGGATAAGAAAAATCGGGGACCCCCTTAGGGGGTCCCCGGGACCATGGTTCCAAAGACTGTGATTGACAGAGCCGCCAAACGGGTCTCATTGTGTCCCTCCATGGCCGGTCCCCTCGTCATCGTCGAGTCGCCCACGAAGGCGAAGAAGATCACCGAATTCCTCCGCGGCGAGGACACCGGTGGCGCTTCGCCGACCGTTATCGCGTCTGTTGGCCACATCCGAGATCTCGTTTCCAAAGCGAAAGAGCTTCCCGAGGGCAAACAGAAGGAGTGGTGGTCGTACCTGGGTATTGATCCCGATGACGACTTCAAGCCCTATTACAAGGTGTACGACAAGAAGAAGGACACAGTTGCTGAACTTCGTCGTGCACTGAAGAACGCCGATGCGCTCTATCTCGCAACCGATGAGGATCGCGAAGGTGAAGCCATCGCGTGGCATCTGTTGCAGGTCTTGAAGCCGCCGAAGGACATGCCGGTGTATCGCATGGTGTTCCATGAGATCACTGCGCCCGCAATCCGTGAAGCGTTTGCCAATCCGCGTGAACTCGATCAGTTGCTTGTCGATGCTCAAGAAACGCGTCGACTTCTTGATCGCCTTGCTGGCTACGACCTTTCACAGGTTTTGTGGAAGAAGGTCAACCGCGGGTTGTCGGCTGGTCGAGTGCAGAGCGTTGCCACGCGTCTTGTTGTGGAACGCGAACGCGAGATCATGGCGTTCGTTTCTGCCGACTGGTGGGACATCAAGGGTGTCTTCGCTGCGTCATCGGAACCGATTCCATTCGGGGCCAAGCTCATTGCACTCGACGGCATGCGCGTTGCAACCGGAAGCGATTTCAATGACGACGGCGCGCTGACTCGCGACGACCGCATCATCCTCAATGAAGAAACAGTTCGTGCGCTCGCTGCCGAACTGCAGACGTCACCGTTCTCTGTTCGCAGTGTTGAATCCAAGCCCTATCGCAAGCGCCCGTTTGCTCCGTTCACCACCTCAACGTTGCAGCAGGTAGCGGGTCGTCGTCTCAAGGTGTCGGCCAAGCAGGTCATGTCGATGGCCCAGAGCCTGTATCAGCAGGGCTACATCACGTACATGCGAACCGATTCATCGAATCTCTCTGCCGCAGCAGTTGCCGCCGCCAAGCACGAGATCACCGAGCGCTACGGCGCGTCGGCGATTGAAGGCAAGCCGCGCACGTGGGGCAAGAAGGCTGCGAACGCTCAAGAAGCGCACGAAGCGATTCGTCCGGCTGGCGATCGTTTCCGTCGTCCTGAAGAAGTTCGCAACGAAGTTCCGCCTGGCGAAGCTCGCCTTTACGAAATCATTTGGCAGCGCACTGTTGCGTCGCAGATGATCGACGCCATTGGCGAGACCGTCACTGTTCGACTCGGTTCGCTTACTGCAAGCGGCCGCGATGCTGAGTTCTCTGCGGCGGGCACGGTCATTACTGAACGCGGCTGGATGCAGGTCGAAGACTGGCGTACCGAAGACACCGATTCGGAAAACGATGACGACACCGAACGTCGACTTCCGCAGTTGAAGGTCGGCGATGGTCTCGATGCAACCGAGATCACACCGGAAGGTCACGCCACCAAACCGCCGGCGCGTTTCACTGAAGCCTCGCTTGTCGGAAAGATGGAAGAACTCGGCGTTGGCCGTCCCTCTACCTATGCCTCGATTATGGAAACCATCCAGGGCCGTGGCTATGTCTGGAAGAAGGGTTCTGCACTCGTCCCGAGTTGGAATGCATTCGCAGTGACAACGCTTCTCGAACAGCATTTCGCTGAACTCGTTGATTACGACTTCACCGCAAATCTTGAAGCAATTCTCGATCGAATTTCCAACGGCGAAGCGAACAGTGTTGAAACGCTTGCCGAGTTTTATTTCGGACCAATGGTTGATGGGCAACGCAAGGACGGTCTGCGTGATCTCGTCACCGAACGTCTTCCGGAAATCGATGCAGCTGCGATCAACACGTTCTTGTTGGGTGACGATCACAATGGAATGCCCGTCATCGCGAAGCCTGGAAAGTTCGGGCCCTATGTGCAGCGCGGCGACGACACAGCGTCGGTGCCCGAGAACTTGCCACCCGCTGATCTCACGGTTGCGGTTGCGCTCGAACTGCTGGCCATGCCAAAGGGCGGCAAGCCCATCGGAGAAGATCCTGAAACTGGTCTCACCGTTTTCGTGATGAGCGGAAAGTTCGGTCCCTATGTCCAACTGGGTGAATTGACCGACGACAAAGACGTAAAGCCGAAGACGTCGTCACTTTTCAAGGACATGGATCCCTACGAAGTGACACTTGAGACGGCACTGCAGTTGCTCTCTCTGCCTCGTGATCTCGGATCAGAGCCCGAATCCGGCGCCGTATTCACCGCTCGGAATGGCCCCCATGGCCCATATCTGACGAAGGAAGTCGGCGGTGTGGAAAAGCCTGAAACCCGCCAGCTCGACAACGAGGAGCAACTCCTTACGGTGAGCCTTCGCGACGCTCTCGCCATGTTCGCCGAACCGAAAAAGTTTGGAAAGAAATCGCCGAAGCCTCCGTTGGCCGATCTGGGCATCGACCCCGCTTCGGGCCGACCCATGTTGATCAAGGACGGAAAGTTCGGCCCTTACGTGACCGATGGCGAAACCAACGCCTCACTTCGAGTCGGCGATGTCCCCGAAACACTGAGTCCCGAGCGCGGAGCAGAGCTTCTTCAGGATCGGCGTGTCTACATCGCCGAAAACGGTGGGCCGTTGGCGAAGAAGGCGGCCAAGAAGTCCGTGAAGAAGGCCGCGAAAAAGAAGGCCACGGCGAAGAAG
This sequence comes from uncultured Candidatus Nemicrothrix sp., assembly GCA_903827085.1. Taxonomy (GTDB): domain Bacteria; phylum Actinomycetota; class Acidimicrobiia; order Acidimicrobiales; family Acidimicrobilacustridaceae; genus Acidimicrobilacustris; species Acidimicrobilacustris europaeus. The sequence goes on from CAIKHC010000112.1 coordinate 14,205, forward strand.
AGCGCCAAATCCCGAGCCCAGAAGCCCGATCTCATGACCGCTCGAACGGTGGGGGCGGGGCAGTCGAAGGCAGCGCAGAAGGCGGCGAAGCGGCCCAACGTCGTGAAGTCCGACTCACAGATCCTCGATACCGAACGCTGACCCTGTTCGGGGAGGTGCTCAGAGCCAAGGAGGACCTCTCCTAGGCTCAGTACATGGCTGTGCCTCGCCCCGGACCTCGGGACGACGCCGATCCCCCCGAGGATGCAACGCCCGTCGAGGCCATTGGCCCCGACGCTGACGCGACCATCCCGGGCTGGACACGGGCATCGCTTTTCGGCGAAGACACCGAAACCATTTTCACGAAGGACCCCTCGGATCGTCCGGGGTTCCATGTGCGGCTCTTCGGCAGCCATGAGTTCTTCCGGCTCTGGCTTGTGCAGGTCGTATCGGCCACCGGCGACTGGCTCGGCTTCTCGGCGATCATCCTTTTGGCCGCGACCATCGGCGGTGGCGCGGGCGCCGGTGCGATCTCGCTGGTGATGGCGGCACGCATTGTGCCGGGCTTCTTCTTTGGACCTCTTGCAGGTGTGCTTGTCGATCGGTGGGACCGCAAGAAAGTCATGGTCTCTTGCGATCTCGGTCGCGCCCTCGTGATGGTGATGCTTCCGTTCGTGAGCGACGTCATCGGCCTTGTACTCGCGTCGCTTGTGCTTGAAGTGCTCACGCTGTTGTGGGGACCAGCAAAGGATTCAGAAGTTCCAAACCTTGTTCCTCGCGAACATCTCACAACCGCGAATTCACTCTCACTTGCTGCTGCCTACGGAACCTTCCCGTTCGCCGCATTGCTGTTTGCATTGCTGGCTGGTTTGTCAGTGTGGATCGGAAACATTCCTGGTCTGGGATGGCTCGAGACCAATCAGATGGCCTTCGCGTTTTATGTCGATGCCATGACCTTTTTGTTCTCTGCGTGGATGATCAGCCGCTTGGCATTGCCAAAGCGCGAACGACGCGTGAAGTCCACGGCTGATGATGAACGTCGTGTCGACATAAAGGCCACTCTCGAAGAACTCCGCGAGGGCTGGAACGAAATCTGGAAGAACCACACCGTTCGCGCAGTGAACTTGGGTCTTGCGACCGGTCTCATCGGTGGCGGCATGCTCATCCCACTCGGTGCGGTGTTTTCGACCGAAGTTCTCGATGCTGGCGCTGCTGGCTATGGATTGTTCACCACGTCACTTGGTTTCGGCGTTGCCATCGGCGTGGTTGGTGTGTCGGTGTTCCAAAAGCGATTGCCACAAACCACCACCTTCACCGCTGCGTTGTTCGCTGCTGGCATCTCGTTGTTCTGTGCAGCCTCTTCTTCTTCATTGTGGGCTGCAGTGCTTTTTGTTGGTCTGATGGGTATTGCCGTCGGTCCCGTGTATGTACTCGGCTTCGCAATGCTGCAACAGGAAGTCGCCGACGATCTCCGTGGACGCGTGTTCAGTTCGCTGAACACGCTGGTTCGTATGTGCGTGCTCATTGCAATGGTTGCTGGTCCACTACTTGCAGCAATTCTTGGACGTATGGCATCAACGTTGATTAATAATCGCATCGACGTTGCTGGAAAAACGGTGGAACTCCCAGGCGTTCGACTCGCGCTGTGGCTTGCTGCACTGATCATTATCGCCGCAGGTTTCGTAGCAGGCGCTTCGTTGCGCGCAGGACAACGCGTGAAGCGTGCTGGTGAATCAGACCACCCGTCGCGGCCCAATCCTCCGGATCCTCAAGCTTTGGATTTCACGCCGATTGATCTTCGACCGGCTGGTCCCATCCCTGAACCTCACCCAGATGACGTTGGATCTGAAGGTCCTACGTTCATTCCGCCGCCGCCGTTTGGAGATCCGTCATGACTCGCGGAATGTTTATTGCTTTCGAAGGTGGCGAAGCTTGCGGAAAGTCCACGCAATCAGCGCGCTTGGCCGATGCACTTGATGCCGTTCTCACGCGCGAACCGGGTGGAACGGTGATCGGCGCGCAATTGCGAGCAGTACTTCTTGATCCGCAGACGATCGATCTTTCTGACCGCGCTGAAGCACTGCTGATGGCTGCTGACCGCGCCCAACACGTTGCCGAAGTGGTTGAACCTGCTTTGGCCGCAGGTCGACATGTGGTCACTGATCGGTTCGCGGGGTCGTCAATCGCCTACCAGGGCCACGGCCGCGGATTGCCGGTCAACGAGATTCGCGATCTCTCTCTGTGGGCAACCGGCGGTGTGTGGCCTGACCTGATCATCCTGTTGGACGTTCCCGAGGCCGAAGCCGATCGTCGACTCGGTGCGGCTCGAGATCGTATGGAAGCTGAACCGGCAGCGTTTCATGCTGCGGTACTCGAGGGCTTCCGAGCGCAGGCCGCAGCCGAACCCGATCGCTGGGTTGTCATTGATGGCACGCCGTCGATCGATGAGGTGTCAGCGGCAGTGTCCGCCGCGGTCGCTGAGCGGCTACAACTGCTTCTGTGACATCACGCACCGACTACCCGCCGCTGTCGGCGGAACTTGCTGGAATCGAACTCTGGTCCAATGTCGTTGGCCAGGACGACGCTGTTGGCGAATTGCGCGCCGCGGTCGATGCGCCGGTGCATGCCTATTTGTTGGTTGGCCCACGCGGTAGCGGCAAACGCGAGTTGGCGCGTGCATTTGCTGCAGCGCTCGTGAGCCGCGATCGAACCGGCGATGACGCTGTCCGCCAGGCGCGCATGGCACTTACGCAGAATCACTCTGACATCACCGAGTTCGAACGAGTGGGCGCATCAATTTCTGCCGAACAGGCCGACACAATCATCGCGACAGCAGCCCGTTCGTCAATCGAGAACGGGCCGAAAGTGCTGATTCTCGACGAGTTCCATCTCGTCACCACTGCAGCACCGAAGCTGCTCAAGACAATCGAAGAGCCACCCGATCGCACCGTGTTTGTTGTTCTTGCCGACGATGTTCCAAATGATCTCGTCACCATTGCGAGCCGTTGCGTGCGCATCGACCTTGCGACGATTACCGACGAACTCATTAGTGAGCGACTGATTGCTGAAGGTGTTGCGCCCGAACGCGCTGCTGATGCGGCCGCTGCCGCAGTTGGTGATCTTGGCCGTGCGCGACTGTTGGCAACTGATGATCGACTCGCGTTGCGACGCGCAGCATGGCGCGCAGTTCCCGATCGTCTCGACGGCACTGGTGCACGCGCCATCGAAACCGCCGACGACTTATTGGCCATGATCGACGATGCAATGACACCGCTGACCGACGCACACGCTGCAGAAGTCGCCGAGTTCGCTGAACTCGTGGCGGCTCGTGGTGAACGTGGTTCGGGTCGCAAGCAGTTTGAGGATCGACACAAGCGAGAAGTCCGCCGCTATCGAACCGACGAGATCAGGGCCGGACTCACTGAATTGTCTCGTCGTTACCGCGACGACCTTGCCGCTTCGCCTCGCCCCGCCGATGTGGCTGCATCAATCGATGACATTGCTGAACTCGCCAGCAACCTCGTGAGAAATCCGAACGAACGCCTGCAGTTAGTGGCGCTCTTTTCGAAACTGGGCCGCCCCCGTCGCTGATTCGCCAACGACATCACGCCGCTGACGAGCGCCGAGTGGGTCCGATCGGAGCAGGCGGCTAACCTCGGCGCTTCCCGCCCGGGTAGCTCAGACGGCAGAGCAGCTCACTCGTAATGAGCAGGTCAGGAGTTCGATTCTCCTCTCGGGCTCTGATGGCCAATCAAGACGCGTTTGCCGAACAGGCAATGGACTACATGCCGCAGCTGTATTCCACCGCGCTGCGAATGACGCACAACGCGTCCGACGCCGAGGATCTGGTTCAAGAGACGTACCTGAAGGCGTACAAAGGATTTGCTGGCTTCGAGCAGGGCACCAACCTGCGGGCCTGGATGTTCCGGATCCTCACCAACACCTACATCAACTCCTATCGGTCGAAGAAGCGCCGGCCCGACGAAACCGAGCTCGATGGCGTCGAGGACTTCTACCTGTATCGCCGCATGGGTGGTCTGGAAGCCGCTCGCGCCTCCCGCAGCGCCGAAGACGAGCTCATGGACTACTTCACCGATGCTGACGTGCAGGCGGCAGTCGATGCCCTGCCCGAGTCCTATCGCCTCGCCGTACTCCTTAGCGATGTCGAGGGTTTGTCGTACAAGGAAATCGCTGAGGATCTCGATATCCCGATCGGAACCGTGATGAGTCGGCTCCATCGTGGAAGAAAAGCCCTCCAAAAGCAGTTACATGACTTTGCCATCGAGAGGGGACTGGCCGATGCCATCCCCGAGGCCCCCTGAGAATCGCCATGACCCACGACCACGACGCCACTCCCGCCATGCCAATTGCCGGGACACCTGACTGCGAACGAGCATTGGCCGAGGTCTACACATTCCTCGATCAGGAACTCAGTAACGCCCAGCGCAACGAGATCATGGCCCACCTCGATGCCTGCAGCCCCTGTTTCGAGGCCTTTGATTTCGAGGCCGAACTTCGCATGGTCATCACCACCAGGACCCATTCAGGGGAGTGCCCCGAGACTCTCCGAATCCGGATTGAAGAGAAACTGACCTATCTCCGGATTCAAGGTTCGGGCGGAATTGGGCCCGACGGTGGCGGAGAGCCTGGCCGCGAGGCCTAGGA
>CAIKHC010000113.1 GCA_903827085.1 uncultured Candidatus Nemicrothrix sp.
GGCGTTGACCCTGAGATTGCTGATCTCGCTGCTCGTCGTCTTGCTGAGTTACTCGCCCCATCCGGTGCTCGACTGGTTCAGGGCTCAGTGGCAATCGACGGAGACCTGCCTGTCACGCCGGTAGTTCGTGTGCGTACCTCGCGAGTAAATCAACTCCTCGGTACTGACATCTCAACTGAACAGATCATTTCGCTCCTGACTCCGATTGGTTTCGTCTGCGAGTCCACTTCTGAAGCCAGCGTTCTCTCGGTCACGGTTCCTACGTTCCGTCCCGACACCACGACAGAAACCGATGTCATCGAGGAAATCGCGCGTCACTTTGGCTACAGCCGCATCGTCGGTCGTGCCCCAACGTCAGCGCATACCGGTTCGTTAACCCCGATCCAACGTGATCGTCGCATCATCCGGCAGATTCTCGTAGGTCTTGGTATTCACGAGGCAATGCCGCTGCCATTCCTTGCTCCCGGCGATCTTGCACGATGTGGACTACCGCCCGAGGCAGTTACCGTTACCAATCCGCTTGCGGCGGAAGAAAGCATTCTGCGTACGTCACTGCGCCCCGGCTTGCTGCGCGCGATTGCCTACAACGAATCGCATCGAATCGATTCAGCCGCATTGTTCGAAATCGGTAAGGCCTTTGGTGTTCCTTCTGCTGGCACGACTCTTCCCGACGAACGCGAACATCTCGCCGTTGCTCTTGCCGGGTCAGATGCGTATGCCGTCGCAAAGGTTTGGGCCGTGCTCTCTGAAACCCTCGGACTCGGCGACGTCACTATCGATCAGTCGACACCACCTGCAGGTCTGCATCCCGGCCGAAGTGGCGTTCTCGTCAGCGGGGGAGTCGTCGTTGGGGAAATCGGCGAGATCGATCCAGGTGTGCTCGATGCACTCGGCATTCGCGAGCGGGTTGCGTGGCTTCAACTCGACCTTGGCTCCGCCTTGGCCGCGCCTCACGGCGAGCATCGCTACCACCACATCAGTCGCTATCCATCGAGTGATCTCGATCTGGCGTTCGAGGTCAGCGATTCAGTCGCTGCTTCCACCATTGCCACGGTGATCCGCGAAGCTGCTGGCCCCCTGTTGGTCGACCTTTCGCTGTTCGATGTCTTCCGTGGTCATCCGGTCCCCGAAAGCCACCGCAGCCTCGCCTACCGTTTACGACTGCAAGCCCCGGACCGAACGCTGACCGAGGAAGACCTCTCGGGAATCCAGCGCACAGTGGTCGATGGGGCAGCTTCAGCAGGAGCAATTCTGCGGGGCTAGGGGTCAAAGGGCTCCACGGAGTAGCGGCGCCCCTCGCCCGAAATGCATAATCTTGCATTTCTCTGCATGATCATGTATGTTGCAGAGGTGACTTCTGTTGGAATTATCGGCGCGTCGGGTTTCACCGGGGCAGAACTTCTTCGGCTCATTGCCGCGCACCCTGACTTCGAACTGGTCTTCGCCACGGGCGATAGCCAGGCGGGGGTCGCGATAGCTGATCTGTACCCAAGTCTTGCGGCCGCGTATGGCGGCATTGAGTTCGCGGCCTACGAAGATTCGCTGCTCGATGACGTCGATCTGGTGTTCTGCGGATTACCGCATGGTGCGTCGCAAGCACTTATGCCGACACTTGTTCAGAAGGTGAAATGGGTCGTTGATCTCGCTGCCGATTTTCGACTGCAAGATGCATCGCTCTACCCGCAGTGGTACGGCGAATCTCATCCGTGTCCTGAACTCCTTCCGCAGTTTGCCTACGGATTGCCCGAGTTGTACCGGTCGCACATCGCAGCCGCGTCGGCGGTTGCCGTTCCGGGGTGTTATCCCACGTGCACGACCTTGGCGATTGCGCCACTCGTTGTGAATGGACTTGTCCACCTCGACGGAATCGTGGTCAATGCTGCAAGCGGCGTGTCCGGTGCTGGTCGGCCACCGAAGCCGAACACCACGTTTTGCACGGTCGATGAAGATTTCACTGCTTACGGATTGCTGAATCACCGGCATACGCCCGAGATCGAGCAGAACATTGCAGCGTTGGACCCATCAGCTTCCTCGTCAGTGTCGGTGTTGTTTACCCCGCACCTCGCTCCGATGAATCGGGGGATGCTCGCAACCTGTTATTTGCGGCCTACGGGATCAAAGAACACCGCTCAGCTACTCGAGATCTACGAAGAGTTCTACGCCGATGAACAATTTGTCGTCGTCACCGAAGGTTCGCCGTCGACGAAAGCGTGTTTGAGTTCAAACACCGCACACGTCACTGTTCGGGCCGACGAACGCACCGGGCACATCGTTGCGATCGGCGCAATCGACAATCTCACAAAGGGCGCATCTGGTCAGGCTGTGCAATGCGCCAACATCCTTGCTGGGTTGCCCGAAGCAACCGGCCTTTCTTCGATTGGGGTCTACCCATGAGCGTCACCGCTGCTCCTGGTTTCGTTGCCGCTGGTGTCGCTGCTGGCATTAAGGCGTCGGGCAATCTCGATCTTTCACTTGTCGCAACTGCTGATGGGAAACCAGTGGCCGCTGCAGGCGTTTTCACTCGCAACAAAATGACAGCCGCTCCGGTCGTCACGACTCGGGCACACCTCGAGGCAACAGCCGGTCACGCTGTTGCCGTTGTGCTCAATAGCGGCAACGCGAATGCCGCGACAGGCCAGCAAGGTCTCGATGACGCCGAAGCTATGTGTGCGGCCGTGGCGGCCGAACTCGGTATCGACGCATCCCAGGTCCTTGTCTGTTCCACCGGACTCATCGGTATCCCTATGCCGATCGATGTCATCAAGGCGGGCATTCCCGCCGTCGTAGCTGCGCGGTCTGCCGATGGCGGTCAGGCCGCGGCAACCGCGATCATGACAACCGACACTGTGGCCAAGCAGATTGTCATCGACGGCGGAGGCTTTGTGGTCGGCGGCATGGCGAAGGGTGCTGCGATGTTGTCGCCCAATATGGCCACAATGCTTGCGGTACTTACGACCGATGCCGCCGCAACGCCAGAACAGCTCAAAGCGGCGCTGGTCTATGGCGTTGCTGATTCATTTAACGCTCTCGATGTCGATGGTTGCACCTCGACGAACGACACCGTGTTGTTGTTGGCGAGCGGGCTCGCTGGCCCCGTCGACGAAGATGCACTGAATGATGCGGTTGCGAAAGCGTGCGCCAGTCTCGCAGCACAGATGTGTGCCGACGCCGAAGGCGCAACCAAAGTCGTTCGCATGACAGTTACCGGCGCCGTGTCAGACGCCGAAGCGTTGATCGGGGCGCGTTATGTCTCGCGTAGCAACCTTGTGAAGTGCTCGTGGTACGGCTGCGATCCCTATTGGGGTCGAATCGCGAGCGATCTAGGTTCGTGTGGCATCGAGTTCGATCCCTCGAAGTTCTCCGTTTCCTATGGCGGCATCACCGTTTGTCGTGGCGCAATCGATGCCGAGCACGACGCCGGCGCTGTTGCAGCGCATATGGCCGGGCGCAATCTCGAAATCGTCGCCGATCTGGGACTCGGATCCGGCACGGCGACAATCCTCACGAACGATCTTTCGCACGCGTACATCGACGAGAACATGGGCACCTCATGAGCGCATCAAACACAAAGCCAGGAGCAGCTGCTCCGTCCTCGCATAGCGGTCCAGCAATGGCCACCGCAGAAGTTCTTATCGAGGCGCTCCCATTCATTCGAGAGTTTTGGGGCAAGACCATTGTCGTGAAATATGGCGGCAACGCAATGGCCGATCCATCACTCGCTGAATCGTTCGCGGCCGACATTGTCTTGTTGCATTCGGTGGGCATCCGGGTTGTCGTCGTGCACGGCGGCGGCCCACAGATCGGCGACCTCCTTGAGCGGCTCGGCATCGCGTCTGAATTCAAAGATGGTCTGCGGGTTACCGATGCCGAAACACTCGACGTTGCTCGAATGGTGCTGGTTGGCAAAGTCAATCGAGACATCGTTGCTTCCATCAACACCCATGGGCCCCTTGCCGTCGGTCTTTCAGGCGAAGACGGTGGACTCATCGAAGCAAACCGTCGCGACCCAGCTCTCGGATTCGTTGGTGACGTCGCCAACGTGAACCCAGCCATTGTCGAGTCGCTCTTGGCCCAACACCTCATTCCTGTGGTTTCCACGATCGGCGCCGACCTCAATGGGCAGTCCTACAACATCAACGCCGACACAGTTGCCGGCGCTCTTGCTGGCGCGCTTGGCGCAACCAAGGTCATTTATCTGACTGATATCGCAGGTCTGTTACGAGACATTGCCGATCCTTCGAGCCTCATTGCTGAAACAACACCGACTGAGATCGCACAACTCATCGCCGACGGCGTGCTCTCCGGCGGAATGATTCCAAAGGTTGATGCATGTCTCGAAGCCATCAGGGCTGGTGTACCCGCAGCTCACATGCTCGATGGAAGAGTTCCGCACGTTGTCTTGCTCGAGCTTTTCACCAAGTCTGGTGTTGGCACGATGATCACCTCTGAGGTCAGCGCATGAGCACGCATTCAGAAGCCATGCACGCCCCGGCTGGGCTCGATCATTGTCCGTTCATGCCAACCTACGGTGCGCCTGCAGTGCGCATGGTCAAAGGCGAAGGTTGCCGGCTCTGGGATGAGGACGGTAACGAGTACCTCGATTTCCTCGCCGGCATCGCCGTTGTTGGCCTTGGCCACGCCAATCCTGAGATTGCAGACGCGATTGCCCAGCAGGCGCGCACCTTGGTGCACGTCTCGAATCTCTATGGCACGGTGCCCGGCACCGATGTCGCCATCACTCTCGACCGTTTGCTCGGTGGGGGAGGACAGATCTTCTTCACGAACTCGGGTGCCGAAGCAATCGAGTGTGCGATCAAACTCGCTCGCAAGTGGGGCGGTGACGGTCGTTACGGAGTCGTCAGCGCATATGGCTCATTCCACGGACGCACGCTTGGTGCGCTTCATGCAACGGGACAGCCCGCAAAGTGGGAAGGATTCCAGCCGCTTCCCGAAGGTTTTCGGCATGTGGCCTGGAACGATCTCGCTGCACTCGAAGCAGCAATCGATCCGACCGTGGCTGCAGTATTGCTTGAACCTATTCAGGGCGAAGGTGGAGTTCATCCGGCTACAGCGGAGTACTTCGAAGGTGTTCGTCGCCTGTGTGACGAGCGCGGGCTTCTGATGATCGTCGACGAAATCCAGACCGGTCTCGGTCGCACCGGCGAATGGTTTGGCTTTCAGCACTTCGGTGTCGAGCCCGATGTTGTCACTATGGCCAAAGCACTAGGGAACGGCATGCCCATCGGCGCATGTTGGGCCAAGCGCGACGTCGCCGCGGTTTTCCAGCCTGGCGATCACGGCACGACCTACGGCGGTCAACCGCTCGCGGCATCGGCTGCGCGGGCAACGCTCGAAATTCTCGAGCGGGTCAATGCTCCGCAATTAGCCGAACGTGCCGGCGCCGAGTTCCGACATCTGCTCGAGACCATCGAAGGTGTCATTCAGGTTCGTGGCCTCGGACTGCTCCTCGCAGCGGAACTTGCTGTTGGCATTGATGCAAAAGCTGTTGCCAGCGATCTTCTCCAGCGAGGACTGATTGTCAACGCGGTATCGCCCACGTCACTTCGGTTTGCGCCACCGCTCATTGTTTCTGAATCCGAGATCGCACAAGCGGTCGATCTTCTCTCGGCAGTGCTTGCCGATCACCTCTCCAAGGCAGAGTCATGAGACATCTTTTAGAGGTCGACGACCTCTCCACAACCGAATTAGGCGACATCCTCGATCTCGGTGGGGCTGCCACTGTTCCGCGCAGCCTCGATGGGCTCGGTATGGCGCTGCTGTTTGAGAAGCCTTCAGCGCGGACTCGTAACTCCATGGAAATGGCCGTTGTGCAACTGGGGGGCCATCCACTCACGATCCGTCCTGACGAGGTTGGTCTCGACACTCGCGAAACTGTTGAAGATGTCACCAGAACCTTGTGCTGCTATCACGCTGCAATCGGTGCGCGGGTATTTGAACATTCCAAACTCGAGCGCATGACGGCAGTGAGCTCGGTTCCGGTCGTCAACATGCTCTCCGACGAGGCCCACCCTTTGCAGGCGCTCGCCGATCTGCTCACCATCGCAAATGAGTTCGGCGGCGTCGCCGGTCTCGCCGGCCGCACCGTGGCCTACATCGGCGATGCCAACAATGTTGCTCGCAGCCTTTTCCTGGGAGCAGGAATGCTGGGAATGTCTGTTCGGATTGCAACGCCGGTCGGTTTTGAATTTTCCGAAGCCGACAGTGCGCGCATCATCGCGACCGGCACCGACTTCGCCGCTTCCAACGATCCGTTCGAGGCGGTTGCCGGTGCCAGCGTCGTGTACACCGACGTCTGGACCTCAATGGGCCAAGAAGAAGAGGCGGCCCAACGGCGTGAACTGTTTGCCGGTTTCACCGTAAACGACGAACTCATGAACGCGGCAGCGTCCGACGCCATCTTCCTGCACTGTCTTCCTGCCCATAGGGGAGAGGAAGTCGCTGATTCGGTACTTGAAGGTCCCCAGAGCAGGGTGTGGGCGCAAGCCGAAAACCGCATGCATGCTGCACGGGGTGCGCTCGTATGGCTCATGGAGCAACGATGACCGATATCAAAGAACCATCGAAGCTGGGTAAAACTCAACGACAGCACCTTGTCGCTCGACTTATCGAGTCACAGGTGATCGCGAATCAGCAGGCGCTCGTCGACCATCTCGCTGCTGAAGGTGTGATCGCAACCCAAGCCACTGTTTCTCGGGATCTCGAAGACCTCGGCGCGATCAAGGTCCGCATGCCCGGTGGCGAATCTGCGTATGCCATTCCGGCGCTCCCCAAAGAACAGCGCGCTCCTGAAGATCATCTGCGCCGCGTCTTCGGCGATTGGGTGGTCGAAGTTGCGACATCGGACAACCTCGTTGTGATTCGCACACCTCCGGGTTCGGCTCATGTGGTGGCATCGGCGCTCGATCGTTCGGGACTCGCAGGCATCCTCGGAACCGTCGCCGGTGACGACACAATCTTGATCGTGGTTGCCGCCGATATCGGTGGCGCAGCGATTGCCGCACAACTTTCAGATCTCGCTGGACTCTGAGTCCAGCACCTCACAACATTCGAACCAACGAAGGAAGAGCAATGGCGCAACGAGTGGTATTGGCCTACAGCGGTGGACTCGACACCTCAGTCGCAGTTCGCTGGATGATCGAGAACTACGGAGTCGAGGTAATCACTGTCGCGTGCAACCTCGGACAAGAAGGTGATTGGGAAGGCCTTCAGGCAAAAGCGTTTGCTGCAGGCGCAGTCGAAGCAATCGTGGTGGATTGTCGCGAGCAGTTCGCCGATGAGTTCCTTGCCCCTTCGCTGAAAGCAAACGCGCTCTACGAGGGTAAGTACCCACTCGTCTCGGCGCTGTCGCGTCCAGTCATCGTGAAGCATCTCGTTGAAGCGGCTCGTTTGCATGGCGCCGATGCGGTTGCTCATGGTTGCACGGGGAAGGGCAACGACCAGGTTCGGTTTGAAGTGGCAACCCGAGCGCTTGCCCCCGATCTTGAAATCCTTGCGCCCGTGCGCAACTGGGGAATGACTCGCGAAATGTCGATTGACTACGCCGAAAAGCATGACATCCCCGTTCTTGCGACCAAAGAAAAGCTCTACTCAATCGACGACAACTTGTACGGCCGCGCTATTGAATGCGGCGAGATGGAAGACCCTTGGGCGCGTCCGCCCGAAGGCGTGTGGTCGATGACCACGGTCAAGGCCTCAGAATCTCGCGAAGTTGTGATCGGTTTCGAACAAGGCATTCCAGTTTCCATCGACGGTGCTGCGAAGTCGTTGGCGTCGCTCATTGTTGAAATGAATGACATCGTCGGCTCCTACGGCTGGGGTCGTCTCGACATGGTGGAAAATCGCCGTGTTGGCATCAAGAGCCGCGAAACCTATGAAGCTCCGGGCGCGCTTGCCCTCATCCTCGCTCACCAAGACCTCGAATCGCTGTGCCTCGAGCGCGATGTCATGCACGAGAAGCAGCGTCTCGAAGGTCGCTACGCCGATTTGGTGTACGACGGCATGTGGTACTCGCCGCTCAAGAACGCGCTCGACGCGTTTGTCGATTCCACGCAGCAGTACGTCACCGGTGAGGTTCGTCTCCGTCTCGAACCTGGTCGTTGCTATGTGGTGGGTCGCCGCAGTCCTTGGAGCTTGTACGACTACGGCCTTGCTACCTACGACGCTGAAGATACGTTCAACCACGCCGATTCCGAAGGCTTCGTGAAGCTTTGGGGATTAGGCATTCAAACGTGGGCGGCTCGTCAATCGACCGCTTCCAACGGAAAGTAAGACTCCATGAGCACTCTCTGGCATGGCCGGTTCGAAGGCGGACCAGCAGAGGAATTGATGGCATTCACCGTAAGTCTTCCTTTCGACTCGCGACTTGCCGCCGACGACCTCACTGGTTCGCGCGCGCATGTCCGGGGTCTCGCCCGAGCGGGAATTCTGACCAAAGAAGAGTGTGCGTCGGTGCTGTCGGCTCTCGATGCAGTCGAGGCCGAACTGCGTGACGAAACATTCGTCTTCGTCCCATCCGATGAAGATATTCATACTGCCGTCGAACGTCGCGTGACCGACCTTGCTGGCCCAGCAGGCGCAAAACTTCATACCGGACGTAGCCGGAACGATCAGGTCGCAACCGACCTCCGTTTGTTCACCAAGCGCGAGATCGGCGTGGTTATTGAGAAGGTTCTCGCGATGCAACGGGTGTTGCTTGAACGCGCTCAGGAAGTCGGCGACGCCGCGGTGCCGGGATACACACACCTGCAGCGCGCACAACCGGTATTGCTCGCGCACCATCTGCTGGCCCACGGTTGGGCGCTCTCACGCGACATCGATCGACTAGTAGACGCCCGTCGTCGACTCGATGTATCGCCGTTGGGTGCTGGAGCTCTGGCGGGCTCATCGCTGCCGCTTGATCCGGCTGCAACCGCCAAGGACCTCGGTTTTGCCGGCGTGTTCGCCAACTCGCTCGATGCAGTGAGCGATCGCGACTTCGTTGCAGAATCGCTTTTCGATTTGGCGCTTCTCGGCGTTCACTTGTCGCGCCTGGCCGAGGAAATCATCTTGTGGTCGACCGACGAGTTCGGGTTTCTGGGTCTTGCCGACGCGTACTCGACGGGTTCTTCCATGCTTCCGCAGAAGAAAAACCCAGACATTGCTGAACTCACTCGTGGCAAAACTGGTCGACTGATCGGGAACCTCACGGGGCTCCTTGCGACGCTCAAGGCGCTGCCGCTCGCATACAACCGCGACCTCCAAGAAGACAAAGAACCCCTGTTCGATTCACTCGACACAGTGGTTCTCGCTCTTGGGGCAATGACCGGTCTGCTTGCATCATCAACGTTCCGACTCGATGTCATGGCCGAAGCAGCGAATGCGCCTACAGCGGCGGCAACTGATCTTGCTGAGTGGCTTGTCTCGAATGGAACTCCGTTCCGTGATGCGCACGCCATCGTCGGCGCATTGGTTCGAAAGAGCCTCGACGAAGGAATCGCTCTTCGTGAACTTGTCGCGTCATCGCCTGAACTTGGCCCCGATGCGGTGTTCCTTGTCGACCCTGGTGTTGCAGTGACTCGTCGGACGACTCCAGGCGGCGGCGGGCCCGAACCTGTCGCCGTGCAGCTCAAGGCTTTCGCGACTCGTGTCGCGACCGACGAAGCCCGAAACTGAACAATGGTCGATGGGTCGTCATCTCGCGATGAATCGTTGACATCGTCATTCGCGACGCCGCACGTTGTTCCTGACAGCGATTTAGCGGCCTCGGACAACTTGGCGATCCTGATCGACGCGCTCGACCGCCACGAAACCGATGATCCCGCTCAGCGAGCGGTGGCCCTTCGGATGGCCGAGTTCGCTCGTTCGAATGA
>CAIKHC010000114.1 GCA_903827085.1 uncultured Candidatus Nemicrothrix sp.
AATCCTTGTCGCTGCTCCCGTCGCCTCGATGGCACGTCATCTCGGTCTACGTCTTCGTCGCGCGGGATTGCCTGTTGCAGTACTTCCCGATGATTGGTCGCTGGCGCGCGCGGGCTGGGCGAACGTACTTGGGTCGCGGGCTGCAGCGTTCGCTCCGATAGCGACGCCTTCAGCGATTGTCGTTCTCGATGAGCACGACGAGTCGTTTCAGCAGGAACAAACGCCGACATGGAATGCACGCGATGTACTTATTGAACGGGCGCGTCGATGCGGAATCCCATGTTTGCTTGTGAGCCCGACCCCATCGCTGGAAGCACTTGGGGCTGGAGTGTTACTGACACAGTCGCGCAGCGCTGAGCGCGCTGGGTGGCCGCTCTTCGACATCATTGATCGTCGCGAAGAACCACCTGGATCGGGATTGTTTAGCGAGAGGTTCGTCCAAGCGCTTCGTGGCGATGGACGCGTTGTTTGCATCCTGAATCGAAAAGGCCGTTCACGACTTTCCTCCTGCGTGGCATGCGGCGAAGTCGCGGCATGCGAGAACTGTTCTGCAGCTGTCATTCAAGGCGACGACGGATTGCTTGTGTGTCTCCGGTGCAGCACGGTTCGACCAATGCTGTGCGCGAAATGTGGCGGAACGAAAATGAAGAATCTGCGCGCTGGCGTGAATCGGGTACGGGAAGAACTTGAAGCACTGGCTCGTGAGCCAGTTGCCGAACTTACGGCCGAACGCGGTACCGACGCTGGTGGCACGGGAACCCGAATCGTTGTTGGTACCGAAGCCGCGTTGCATCGCATCCACAAAGCCGATGTCGTTGCCTTTCTGGATTTCGACCAGGAACTTCTTGCTCCTCGTTATCGGGCCGCTGAAGAAGCAATGGCACTGCTCGTTCGAGCTGCGCGCGTTGTCGGCCCACGCTCGGGTGGTGGTCGAGTTCTCGTGCAAACTCGCCAGCCTCAACACGAAGTACTTCAAGGAGCATTGTTGGCAGAGCCAACACGCGTCTCTGACGCCGAACGAGAGCGCCGTCAGTTGCTCGGCTACCCGCCTGCGAAAGCGATGGCGGTAATCTCGGGAGCCTCAGCGCCGACATGGATCGATGCTTTCGACGCTCCGATTGGTGTCGAGGTTCTCGGACCGTCCGACGGCCAATGGATTGTTCGTGCGGCAAATCACGAACTGCTTTGCGACGCGCTTGGGTCAGTCTCGCGGCCAGCAGGTCGGCTTCGTATTGAAGTTGATCCGCTTCGCTTCTGAGTTTGGAAGCGAAGCGCCGAAGCGATTAGTCCTCGGCAGTCCAGCCGGCACGTCGGGTTTCGTACATTGCGATCGCTGCCGCGGTGCCAACGTTCAGCGAGCCGATCTTCCCCAACTGCGGGATATAGGCCAGCGCGTCGGCGCCAGCGAGCAGTTCTTTCGACAGCCCACGGTCTTCATGGCCCATGACAATGCAGACGTTTCCCGAAAGATCAGTTTCGTGGAGCGGAACCGCACCTTCGGCCAGTTCGACTCCGACAACGCGATAACCCGCAGCGTGAGCGGCAGCGAGTGCTTCGGCGGAGGTTTCGCACGCTGTTGTAGTGACGAATTTCTGTGAACCGAGAGCGGTCTTTTGAACCTTTGCATCGTTCGGCGATGGAGACCCGACCAACCAGAGGTGATCGACGCTGTAGGCAGCAGCCGTTCGAAGGATGGACCCAAGGTTGAACGGGTTCTGGACGCCATCGAGCATGAGCGCCATTTTGCGATCGTTACGACGTCGCCAATCTCGGTGAAGACGTTTCAATTCCGTGCCGCCAAGATTTCGTGTCATCGGGCTTTCACCTCTAGAAGTCGATAGCCCGCGCGCGAACACACGCGAGATGTTGCCCATCCTTGTTCCGTCATCCAGTCGGCAAGAGAATCTGCGCCGAGGTGACGCTGGACGACGAGCCACGCGGTTCCGGTGGGGCTCAGTCGGTCAAGCCAGAGCGTCAACATGTGATGCATCGCTGGCTTGCCAATGCGAATTGATGGATTCGACCAAAGTCCATCGAACCTGATGCCAGCAAGAGCAGCGATGTCTTCGGTAGTTCCGTCGACTGCGATGCCTTCTGAATCAACGACGACGGCGTGAATGTCCGAGCAGTCATTGAGGGCGCCGTTGCGGGCGGTGAGGGCGACTGCTCGTTCGTTGAGGTCGACAGCCCAAACGCCGGTCGTGGGGGATCGCTTGGCCAGACTCACTGCGATGGGGCCATACCCGCAGCCGAGGTCGCACACATTGGACATGGCCGCGGTGGGGTGAGGCGCTTCCTGCAGGAGCAGGCGTGTCCCGGCATCAACGCGACTATTGGAGAACACGCCGCGATCGGTAGTGAAGCGCAGCTCGAGGTCGGGGAGTGAGAGACCGATTTCGCGTTCTTCGGAATCCACTGCTGGGGTCCGGGAGAAGTACTGAGACGAGGAGCCGGACATGTCACGACGCTACCCTTGTGTCATGGCCCCGCACTCGATCCGCATCATCGGTGACCCCGTGCTTACCCAGCGCGCCTCTGAGGTCACAAATGTCGATGGTGCATTCGCTCGCCTTGTTCAAGACATGTTCGTCACGATGTACGACGCTCCAGGGGTCGGGCTAGCGGCTCCGCAGATCGGGGTGCAGAAACGCTTCTTCGTTTTTGACCACGACGATGCGCCCGGAGTCATCATCAATCCCGTCATCGTCGAATCCCGCGGCGAGGCGGAGTTCACCGAGGGTTGTCTCTCAATCCCGGGCTTGCACTTCGAAATTATTCGACCGGCGGAAATCCATGTGAAGGGTTACGACCTCGACGGCAATGAGCTCGATCTTGAACTCGACGACTTCGCCTCACGCGTGTTCCAACATGAAATCGACCACCTCGAGGGAATCCTCATGGAGACGCTCTTAACTCCGGAGCAACTCGCCGAGAGCCGTGCCGCGCTTCGAGAACTCCGAGCCCTTGGTGTTGGGCAACTTCCTGAACCAGAGGTTGGCCTCGGCCGACTTCGGCTGCCCTAAGACCTTCATGACTGAACCGACCTTGGCGCGTCCTCCGGCGCATCCGAAACGGCTCGCGTATCTCGGAACCCCGGATGTCGCAGTTGAGCCTTTGAGGGCCTTGGTTGATGCTGGGTTTGAGATTCCCATTGTGATTTCTGGTCCCGACAAACGACGCGGCCGTGGGGGAGAGCTGTCTCCTTCGCCGGTGAAAGCTGCCGCTTTGGAGCTCGGTCTTTTGGTATCGGACCAGTTGGAAGATGTCTTGACCGCCGGGGCCGATCTTGCGGTTGTCGTCGCGTACGGGCGAATCATCCCGGCATCAATTCTCGAACTCGTTCCAATGATCAACATCCACTTCTCGTTGTTGCCGAAGTGGCGCGGTGCTGCGCCGGTAGAACGAGCGCTTCTCGCTGGCGATGCTGAGACGGGCGTTTGCCTGATGGATATCGGAGTCGAACTCGATACGGGTGACGTCTATGCCCGCGCGGTCACATCGATCGCTGCTGACGACACGTTGGCCACGTTGAGGGCACGACTCATCGCGCTCGGCTCAGAACTACTTGTCGAAACACTGAGCACCGATCTGCCCATTGCCGTGCCCCAGAGTGGAGAGATCTCCTACGCCAAGAAGATCTCTGCCGCTGAACTCGAAATCGACTGGTCGCTGCCAGCTTCGACAATTGAACGGATCGTTCGTCTTGGCGGGGCATGGACAACGTTCCGAGGATCCCGATTGAAGATTCATGAAGTCGTTGTCGGCCCAGAGGCTGGAGCGCCCGGAACGATCGAGAGTCTCGTTGTGGGTTGCGGCCAAGGCGCTCTTGAGCTCGTCGTGGTCCAGCCCGAAGGTAAAGCACGTCAAGATGCAGCAGCGTGGCGTAATGGCGCCCGTCCATCCTCCGATGATCGATTGGGACAATGACCGCACCGCCAAAGAAGAAACAAGGCGGTGGCCGAGGTGACGTCGCTGGCGTTGCGGCACGTCAGCTCGCCGCCGACGCACTCATTCGCATTGAGCGCGATGGAGCGTATGCAAACATCGTTTTGTCGCCGATGCTCACCAAGAGCTCTCTCGAACAACGCGATCGCGGATTCGTAACGGAACTGGTCTATGGAACCACTCGAATGCGCCGGTCTTGTGACTGGTTGATCGATCGCTTCCTTCCTGATCCTGAACGAGTCGACCTCACAGCGCGCACCTGGCTCCGACTCGGTGCGTTCCAGCTGGCGTTTCTTGGTACGCCCCCGCACGCTGCGGTGAGCGCGACTGTGGAAGCGGCGCCTCGGAAGATCAGCGGGTTGTGCAACGCCGTGCTTCGAAAGGTTGCAACCTCACTTCCGGTCGAGTGGCCCACCGATGCAATTCGACTTTCTCAACCCGAGTGGATCGTGAACCGACTCACCGAGGATCTCGGTGTAGATCGCGCCATTGCCGCGCTTGAAGCGATGAATGAAGCTGCGGTTGTCACAACTCGCGACGACGGATACATCCAAGATGAAGGTTCGCAACTCGTTGCCGCTGCAGTAGATGCGCAGCCGGGCGATCTCGTACTCGACGTATGCGCAGCGCCCGGTGGTAAAGCCACCGCACTAGTCGCTGATGGCGCAATCGTGGTTGCTGCAGATATGCGTCCATCGCGACTCACGTTGTTGTCGAGTAACCGCGAACGCCTCGACATCAGTCCGAACGATATGCAGATCGTCGGTGCCGACGGAACGGCGCCCCCATTCCGACCACAATCGTTTGATCGCGTGCTACTCGATGCTCCATGTTCTGGATTTGGCGCGCTGCGTCGC
>CAIKHC010000115.1 GCA_903827085.1 uncultured Candidatus Nemicrothrix sp.
CTGATGAGCCATTGCCCACAAGGCCTACGCGTCGACCTTCGAGCGCGACTCCTTCTTTGGGCCACAAACTCGACTGCACGACTTCGCCAGCGAATGTGTCGATGCCTGGCCAATCTGGCCGGTGCGGCGCGGACAACCCACCTGTCGCCATGACGCAGAAACGCGATCGAAGGGTTTCGCCGGTCTCGGTATCGACAACCCAAGAGTCGGTTGCCTCGTCGAACGTCATCGCGGCAACACCGGTTTCAAGCCGAATGTCGGGACGAAGGTTGTAGCGATCTGCGATGTGATTGAGATAGCGCTCGATCTCGGGCTGGGCCGCGAAGTGTTCGCTCCATTCCCATTCCTGTTCAAGTTCAGGGTCGAAGCCGAACGAATACTCAAGACTTGGGATGTCACAACGCGCACCGGGGTAGCGATTCCAGAACCACGTGCCGCCCACGCCCGCTGCTCGCTCGAGCACGATCACTCGGAATCCGCGCTCGCGCAGCACCTTTAACGCGTAGAGACCGGACATGCCCGCCCCCACCACGATGACATCAGCGTCCAGCGTTACGTCGTTGTCCCCCATGATCGCTCCCCCGAGCTCTTCCGAATAGGAACATTCTTCCACCAAACGGAGTGCGGCTCAACGGCGATTCGACCACGCACTGAAACTGGCGACCGACCCTGATCCCGGTCGCTGCAGCCACGGCCAGGGATGAACCTCGGCGAGCTTCAATGAGTGCGACCGGTACCTCCAACCGGGGACGGGAGCAAACGTGGTGGCGAGAGGTTTGCCGGCGAGAACCTCGCGCGGATCTCCGAGATGAATCTCGATGATGCGCTCAGCCCCCAACTCGGCAAGTCGATCAGTCAGAAAGACGAGTCGCTTCGAGGAAAGTTGAAGCGTGCGCAGCAACGGTTCATCGAATACAAAGACCGCGGGCAGTTCGGGGTGCGCGCTCAGCGCAGGGTCGTCCTCGCCCAGTGACTCGGCGGTGAGCCACACGACTTCGGGTGACGAAGAACGCTCAAGTTGTACTGGTCCCGCTGTCATCGCGGGATCGGGGTCGCGTCGAAGGCGAGGGTCGCGTTCAACAGGAGAGAGCTCCGGTTCATCTGGCCACTCTCCAATCGGACACGCATCGCGGTGCGTGCACGAACCACAAAGTTCCGGGGCCCTCCGACGAACTTGGGATTGGGAGAACCCGTACACCTTCGATGAACCCGCACCAACAGTCCATTGCCAACCAAGTCGGTTCGCAGCGCGAGAACCATCAAGAAGATGAGTGAAGAAGTACTGCTCGCCAACGCGCCAGTCGGCGCCGTTTCGCACCGACCATTGCGAAGCGAGCCACATGCGTGTCTGGTTCACCATCCATCCATCACGCTCAAGTTCGCCGAGGTTCGTTTCGACACAACGCATCGATCGATCCCAAGGCTCGACATCATTCGTTGAGCGAACAACAGGTGCATTGCGCAACGGCGAGCCTGTTGCGTTCCCTAAGCGTGCATAGAGATGGCGTGCGTATTCTTGCCAGCGCAGTTCGTCGCGAAACTTTCGTACATCATTTGCCGTGCCTTTGGCGGCGGTGAAGACACGCGGTAATTGCAAAAGACCGTGGCGAATCCAGGGCGACAGTCCTGATGCTCCTCGTTGCGAGACCGGC
>CAIKHC010000116.1 GCA_903827085.1 uncultured Candidatus Nemicrothrix sp.
GAGGCTTCTTCCAGTCGCCAATCGAATCCGCGAATACGAGCGCGCACGGTGGTGGCGACGTAGCTGACTGAGAACATCACCTGAGCGATGACGATGGTGATGAACCCTCGCGACCAGTTGATGGACACGAACAAGGTGAGAAGCGAAAAGCCGAGGACGATCTCGGGCATCGTGAGCGGGAGGATGAGAATCGCACCGATCATTCCTTTCGCCCGGAACTTGTACTTCACCATGGCCAAGCCCATGAGCGTGCCCAGCACGGTGGCAATCGCAGTGACGACAACGGCGATTTTGAGACTGAAGATGAGTGCGTCAGTTAGTTCGGGGTACCTGAACGGATCAGTCCAACCGGAAAGCGAAAACTTGTTCCAGATGTAGTTGTACTTCCCGGTTGGTTCGTTGAATGAAAAAATGACTGTGACGAGGATCGGTGTGAAGAGGAAGAGCAGGCCGAGCACTGCCCATACCCACAGCGAGACGCGTCCGATCGCGCGCAACCAATTGGGCGGGTTCATGCGATTTCCTCGGTGCCCAATAAACGCGCATACACAATGACGCCCACGAGGATCATCGCCATGAGCATGAACGACAAGGCAGAGAGTTCAGGCCGGAAAAATTCTTTGCCAAAGTTCTTTTCGATGATCTGGCCGATCATGACGGTGCGGTCGGAACCCAAGAGTTCCGAGTTCACGAAGTCGCCAGCCGCAGGAATGAAGGTGAGGAGTGTTCCGGCGAAGAGGCCAGGCAGCGAGAGACGCAGAGTGATTTTCCGAAACGCTCTTGCTGGTGACGAATAGAGATCAGCAGCAGCATCGAGCAGACGGTGATCCAACTTTTCAAGACTTACGTAAATGGGCAGCACCATGAACGGCAAGAAGTTGTAGGTGAGCGCGGCCACGACTGCAAAGGGCGAGCCGAGAATGCCTTGGTTGTCATTCAAGATGCCGACTGATTGCAAAATGCCAACAACGGGGCCGTTATCGAACAACAGGATTTTCCACGACAGCGTGCGCACGAGGTAGGTCACGAAGAACGGAAGAATGACGAGTGCAAGAAAGAGGTTCTTGTACTTCCCGCCTTTCGTGGCAATGACATAAGCCAACGGATAGCCGATGATGATCGCGGCCAGGGTGGAGATCGTCGCGTACACGAATGTACGGATGATCACCGTTGAGTTGTCAGAGATCACCGTCGAGTAATTCGACAATCCGCCGTCTTGTAGCGATAAGCGCCCGAGACTGAAAAGCGGAAAGACGAAAAAGATCAGCAGCCATAAACCGCCGGGAGCAATGAGCAGCCAGGGCGTGAACCACCGCCGTGCCGACACGCCGCTGTCGTCCCCGCCGTCTTCACGGCGAGGGCGACGAAAGCGCGACGGCGCAGCGGCAGCGGTCATTGAGCGGTGTTACTGCTCGGTCGCAGCAACGAATGCGCGCTCTACTTCTTCGGCAACGTCTGGGCTGATGACATCGAACTCGTACAACGGTGGAGTCGCCGGCGGAACGATGAAGGGGCTGGCCTGAGCGGTCGCGGTCATGTACTTCTCGGCGCCGGTGACCGGCGGGATGTACAAGATGCTTTCGTACAACGGACCAGCAACGGCAGGGTCGTAGACGTAGTTGAGGAGTTTGTTTGCACCCTCGGGGTTCTTCGCGCCAACGGGAATCATGGCGTTATCGACCCAAAGCATTCCGCCCTGACTCGGGATGACCCATTCAAGGCCGGGATTGTCGGCCTGCAACTGCGCGACATCGCCAGACCATGCAACGGCAATCCATGTATCGCCGATGGCAAGGTCTTCGGTGTAGCTATTGCCAGTGACCTTCTTGAACTGACCTGCATCTCGGGCCTTTTCAATCTTGTCGACTGCGGCAAGCATTTGCGCCGTTGTTCCGGTAGTCGGGTTGGCTCCCATGCCGAGCATGGTGAGACCAACGGTGTCGCGCATTTCGTCGAGAATCGTGACCTTGCCCTTGAACTTCGGGTCGAAGATGGCGTTGACGTCGGTGATCTTTCCGCCGACTTTGTCAGGCCAGTAGGCGAGACCGGTTTGACCAACGGCCCACGGGATCGAGTTCGCGCGTCCTGGATCCCATGACGGGTTGGCGAGTCGAGAGATCACGTTCTTCTTGTTGGGGAATGCGGCGCTGTCGAACGGCTGGACCAGATTTGCGCCGATGTAGGCAGCGGCGTTCCACGACGTGAGCACGATGAGGTCGGCGCCAATTCCTTGGCCCTTCTCAAGCGTGGCCTGATACTTCGTGTTGAACGACTCGTTGCCGTCGATGCTGTTTCTGTAATCGACCTTGATTCCAGTGGAATCGGTGAAGCCCTTGAGCGTTGCCGAGGTGCTGGGCTCGTCGCCTTCGATATAAAGCGGCCAGTTCAGAACGGTGATGCCATCACTGCTGCCACCTCCACTGCTGTTCGAGTCGGAACTGCATGCAGCAAGAAGTGTTGGGCCCATCGCAAGACCACCAAGGGCAAGGCCGCCCATGCCGAGGAATCGGCGGCGCGATGTTCGGTGCTGGGCCATGGCCTCAAGGAGCTCGGGGTCGATTGGTTTGGTCATGGTCAGTCCTCCAGTAATTGCGGTTGTTGGTTGGGAACAGATGGCAGAACGCAAGCAGCGCTCTGCGTCCACGATGCCCACACGCTGTCGCCAGGGCGAAGAAGCGGAAGGTCGGCATCGGGATCGACATTGGCGATGATCGGCGAACCGTCGGCTGCTTCGAGCGCGAGTCGAACGATCGGGCCTTGGAACGCGAGGTCGGAAACGGTTGCGCAAACTGATTGATCGCCACCATTTTGTGACGTCGGTTGTGTCAGTGAGATTGAGATGCGCTCGGGACGAACCATGAGCGTCACTTCTGATCCAACAGCGAGTGTGTGATCTCCGCAGGAGCCACAAAGAGAAGCTCCGCCGAGTGCAGTCACTCGTGTTGTACCTGTCGCGTGTTCAGTAATAGTCGCTGGCCAAAGGTTTGCCTGGCCGATGAATCCGGCAACGAAAACGCTTGCGGGGTTGTCATAGATCTCGGCGGGGGTGCCGATTTGTTCGACGCGACCGTCTGACATGACAGCGATGCGGTCACTCATGGTGAGCGCTTCTTCTTGATCATGGGTGACGTACACGAACGTGATGCCGACCTCACGCTGGATCCGCTTTAGTTCGAACTGCATGGCGTGGCGAAGCTTGAGGTCGAGCGCGCCGAGGGGTTCGTCGAGAAGCAGTGCCTTAGGGAGGTTGACCAACGCACGAGCAAGCGCCACTCGCTGTTGCTGACCGCCAGAAAGCTGAGCGGGCCGGCGACTTGCGAACTCGGTCAGGCGGACGACCTCGAGCATTTCGCTGACGCGCTTTTTGATCGTGTCCTTGTCCGCCTTCTTCGACTGCGGTCCGAAGGCCACGTTGTCGAAGACATTCATATGAGGGAACAGCGCGTACTGCTGGAAGACGGTGTTTACGTCGCGCCTATTCGGCGGCACCTTTGAAACATCGACACCATCGAGACGTATGGCGCCGCTGGTGGGCTGTTCGAAGCCAGCGATCATTCGCAGTGTCGTGGTCTTTCCACAACCTGATGGGCCGAGCATTGAGAAGAACTCGCCTTGACCAATCGAGAAATCAACATCGTCGACCGCGACGAACTCGCCGAATCGCTTCACGACATGATCGATCTCGATGACTGGGGCCGAATCGGCCGCAGCAGGAGACGTCATAGCAATCGAGTTCTCTGTCAGCTCTCACCCCTCCGAAGTCTCGGGCAGACCGTTTGGGCGCCCGGTGGAATGGGAAAGGATCACAAGAATTCGGGCTCACCGCAAGAATTGACCGATGGCGAGACGGTGAACACTTGATGACGGGCCTCTCTCATGGCCCGATTTCGGTTGATTCCTTGCGGTTTCGGCGCTCGTGGCCCACGATGCGGGGGGAAAGAAAGGGAGTCGTCGTGGCACATCTCAATTTCATTGGTGGGAAATGGGTTCCGGCCCAAAGCGGGGTAACCGACGAGGTGCTTGCTCCAGCGACCGGAGCCGTCATTGCTTCAGTGCCGTCAAGCGATGCGGCTGATGTCGATGCTGCGGTGAACGCGGCGAAAGCGGCATTTGCCGAATGGGGGACAGCAACCCCGCGCACTCGGTCAGAAGCGTTACTCGCGCTGGCCGACCGGCTTGAAGAGAATCTCGACGAGTTGAAAGCCATTGAAGGCGAGAACGTTGGGAAGCCGGTCTCGATTATCGACTTCGAATTCGACCTCACGATCGACAACCTTCGGTTCTTCGCAGGAGCGGCGCGCACGATGGACGCGCAGGCCGCGGGCGAATACATGGATGACCACACCTCGATGCTGCGGCGCGATCCGCTTGGCGTTGTCGCCGGCATTGCTCCGTGGAACTATCCGCTGAATATGGCGATCTGGAAAATGGGTCCCGCGCTCGCCGTTGGCAACACATTTATTTTGAAGCCATCGGAACTCACGCCGTTTACCGCGTTTCGTTTGGCGGAACTCACCGAAGGGATTCTTCCTGGAGGTGTGTTCAATGTTGTTGTTGGTCAGGGCGAAACTGCGGGCGATGCAATTGTTCGCCACCCGGGTATTGCGATGCTGTCGCTCACCGGCGATGTAAACACCGGAAAGATGATTGCGCGCAACGCTGCCGACACGTTGAAGCGCGTGCATCTTGAACTTGGTGGCAAAGCACCTGTTGTGGTGTTCGACGATGCCGATATCGAGACGGTGGTCGCGACGCTTACCGAGACCGGTTATTACAACTCCGGGCAGGACTGCACCGCGCCATGTCGTGTGATCGCCGGCCCTGGCGTGTTCGATGATCTCGTTGCTGCACTCGAAGCATCGGTTGGCGCGCTGATCACTGGCGATCCCAACGACCCGGCAACCAACGTCGGCCCAGTTATTTCGGCATCGCAACGCGATCGAGTCGATGGCATGGTGAACCGAGCGGTTGCTTCGGGCGCGCGCATTGTCGTTGGCGGCGAAACGATTGATCGTCCTGGCTATTTCTATGCACCCACAGTGGTTGCAGGGCCGGCGCAGGATTCTGAACTTGTGCAACGCGAAGTGTTTGGGCCGGTAATCAGCGTTCAGAAGTTCGCCGACGAAGCCCAAGCGCTCGCCTGGGCCAACGACGTCGACTACGGATTGGCTGCGTCGGTCTGGACTCGAGATGTTGGCCGGGCCATGCGCATGTCTCGTTCGATGATGTTTGGCACGGTGTGGGTGAACGACCACATTCCGATCGTTTCCGAGTTCCCGCATGGTGGATTCAAGAACAGCGGGTATGGCAAAGACATGTCGAAGTACGCGCTTGAGCACTACACCGAGCTCAAACACGTCATGATTAAGCACTGAGACATTCGATCGAGGAGAACCCGTGTCCGAAACCGTAAAGACTGAAGTCCGTGGCCGGGTACTGGTCATTCGTCTTGAGCGTGAAGAAAAGCGCAACGCGATCGACGTCGAACTCGCGGAAGGTATCGACGAGGCGCTGAATCGACTTGAAGACGATTCCGAACTTTGGGCCGGCGTCATCACCGGCACAAAGTCGGTGTTTTGTGCGGGCACCGACATGCGCGCCGGCGTTCATTCCACCGACCGTGGCGGTCAGTACGGAATCATTCGCCGCTACCGCACCAAGCCCCTCATCGCTGCGGTGGAAGGTGCCGCGCTTGGCGGTGGGTTCGAAGTCGTGTTGTCCTGCGATCTTGTCGTTGCGTCGAAGACCGCCGAGTTTGGATTGCCAGAAGTGAAGCGGAGCCTCGTGCCGATCTGTGGAGGTCTGTTCCGTGCTCCCAAGGCGCTGCCGCGAAATGTGGCGCGCGAACTTCTGCTCACTGGCGATTCCATTGATGCCAAGCGGGCGTACAAACTCGGTCTCGCCAGCATCCTTTCCAATGCCGGCGATGCGCTCGACGATGCAGTTGGTCTGGCCGAACGTATCTGCGCCAATGGCCCGGTAGCGGTTCGCGAAACGATGCGGTTCTTGGCCTCGCTTGATGCGCCTGATGAAGTTCACGGCTGGGAAGAAACCCTCGAATCGGAAGATGTCATTCGCAATGCCGAAGACACCCGTGAAGGCGTAACGGCCTTTTTCGAAAAGCGCCCCCCGAATTGGTCGGGCCGCTGAGTCACCGGCAATGATGGCCACACGTACGTAGGGGGAACTATGGATTTCGAAGAGACACCAGAAGAAGCCGCATTTCGCGCCGAGTGCCGAGCATTCCTCGACCAGCACTCAACGATGAAGGCTGCAGGTGCTCCACGGAACGTGATGAGCACGCTTTCCGAAGACGAGCATGCCCATGTTCAGGCCTGTCGTGATTGGCAGCGCACCAAAGCCGAGAACGGTTGGGCTGGTCTTACTTGGCCGGTCGAATTTGGTGGTCGTGGCCTTACCGGTTTGCAGCAGGGCATCTTCCTTGAGGAAGAGCACAAGTACGACCTCGCGGTGGGCATGTTTGCTCAGGCCACCGGCATGGTTGGTCCGTCGATCATCGTGCACGGCACCGAAGAACAGAAGAAGGAGTTCCTTCCTTCAATTCTGCGCGGCGAACAGGTGTGGTGTCAGCTGTTCA
>CAIKHC010000117.1 GCA_903827085.1 uncultured Candidatus Nemicrothrix sp.
ACGGACGACGTTGTTGTAAGGATCTTGTTCGGTGAGTGAAACGCCCGAGGTCTGGCAGTGGGTACGCAGCATGAGCGAACCAGCCTTCTTCGGCTCAAACTCACTCATGACTCGGTGCCAAAGCACACGGGCGGCACGAAGCTTCGCAACTTCCATGAAGAAGTTCATGCCGATGGCGAAGAAGAACGAGAGACGGCCAGCAAAGAGATCGACATCGAGCCCCTTGGCCAGTGCGGCGCGCACGTATTCCTTGCCGTCGGCGATGGTGAACGCAAGTTCCTGAACCGCCGTAGCTCCGGCTTCTTGCATGTGGTAGCCGGAAATTGAAATCGAGTTGAACTTCGGCATTTCGTTCGAGGTGTAATCAATGATGTCGGCGATGATTCGCATGCTTGGAGCAGGCGGGTAGATGTAGGTGTTGCGCACCATGAACTCTTTGAGAATGTCGTTCTGAATGGTTCCAGCGAGAAGGGCACGATCGACGCCTTGCTCTTCGCCGGCAACGACGAACATCGCGAGGATCGGAATGACGGCACCGTTCATCGTCATCGACACACTCATCTGATCGAGGGGAATGCCTTCGAACAGGATCTTCATGTCTTCGACCGAATCAATCGCAACGCCGGCTTTGCCGACATCGCCAACCACATTCGGGTGATCAGAGTCGTACCCGCGGTGTGTTGCGAGGTCGAAGGCAACTGACAGGCCCATCTGGCCAGCGGCCAGATTGCGGCGATAGAACGCGTTGGACTCTTGTGCGGTGGAGAACCCTGCGTACTGACGGATCGTCCACGGGCGGTTCGTGTACATCGTCGCTCGAACGCCACGGGTGTAGGGGGCGAAGCCTGGAAGCGTGTCGACATCACCCAGCGCCTCAAGATCGGCGGCGGTGTAGATCGGTTTGACGGCAATGCCTTCGGGGGTCTCCCAGACGAGGTCGGCAGGGTCTGCGCCCTTGAGGTCTTTGGAGGCCGCGTCGGCCCAGGCGGTGGGGAACTGTTCTGAGGAAGTCACCCCGTCAGACTAAGAGGGAGGGCGCGCAGGTGTCATGCTGGCGGGATGGGTCCCACCCGCATCCCCGCCGAGAGCACCGAACTGCTCGCATTCGACGGTGTGAGTTTTGCGGTGGACGCCGATCGCGAGATCCTGCACGAGGTGAGCCTTTCGGTGGCTCCGGCGGCGGTTACCGTCCTCGCAGGGCCCTCAGGGGCGGGGAAATCGACGCTGTTGCGGCTCGGCAACCGTCTGGACATCCCATCGGCGGGCAGCGTTCGGTTCCGAGGCGAGGACAGCGCAGCGATTGACCCCCGCGAACTGCGCCGCCGAGTCGGAATGGTCTTCCAGAGGCCGGTCCCATTCGCCGGGGCGGTGCGGGAGAATCTCAAGGTTGGCGCTCCGCTTGCGGGTGACGAGGAACTGGCCCGAACGCTCGAACGGGTGGGGCTCGAGGCCTCGGTACTTGATCGCGTTGCTGATGACCTCTCTGGGGGTGAGGCACAGCGCATGTGCATCGCTCGGACCCTCCTCACACAGCCAGAGGTGATCCTGATGGATGA
>CAIKHC010000118.1 GCA_903827085.1 uncultured Candidatus Nemicrothrix sp.
ACACCTTGTGCTTTGAGTCGCGCTGCGGCGTTGCGACCATCATTCCCGTTATTGCCCTTACCTACGAGCACAACGACGCGCCGTCCATAGGCGCCGCCGAGCAATTCGATCGCTGCTCGAGCGACCGCTCCACCAGCTCGGTTGATGAGTTCCTCAACCGGTTCTGGAGCGGCGCGATCGATCGCATTCATTTCCTCCGGAGTCACGATGGGAACGAGTCCCCCGCCATCGACCGCGTCGGGAGACGGCAACGGCTGCGCGCCAAACGGGCCAAGTATTTGCGAAGCATTCTCTGCACCAAGGGCGACGACGACAGCCTGCGCAACGATCTCCGAGTGGCTGAGCGTAAGCCGCCAACCCTCGACCCCCTGCTGTGCGGCCAATGCGGCAGCTCGTCCCGTTAACGAAAGTGAAGGTCGACCTTCTTCATCACGAAGTACTTCGATCTCGTGCCAGTCGGCGGCGCCAATCCCAACACCCATCGCCTTCAGGACGGCTTCTTTCGCGGCGAATCGAACGGCAAAGCGTTCTGTTGGGTCAGAACGACGAAGTGCGTACTCTCGCTCGGCCTCAGTGAACAGTTTTTTAAGAAGTCCCGGTCGGCGTTCAAGCACACGACGGAAGCGATCAAGATCAACGAGATCGTTTCCGATACCCAGGATCATGAGCGCCAGTGTTCGGCCAGCAAGTTCACCGGTTCGGTCATCAACTCAATGACTGGAACGTCGGTCAGTAGATCGTCGCGGAAGATCGGTTCGGTTTCGGTTACCGCATGCTTGATGGCCGCATAACGATTTCGATAACCCTGCAAGACCGATCGCAATGCAGGGAGCGCGAGGTCGTCACGCACACGAACGTGCAGCAACGACAGTCCGGTGGTTTCTCCGTCCTTGATTTCGGGGACGATGACCACGGTTCGCCCGTCATTGCGACCTTTCGCAACCAACACGGTGTGTTCAACCGCAACAAGTCGCTTCGTACCCCGAAGTTGCGGGTCGTCGGTGGTCCGGCTTTGAAGATCGCGGGCAAGTCCACCCCGATCGACGATGACGATACGGGCTTCATCGCGACCAGCCGGGTCGACATGACCCTCGATCGCGTAACGCGTGTAGCCGAGGACTTCGTCGACGAGTGGCTCAAGTGCCGACAGAGTCCGCAGCGTTGAATAGGTGAGTCGATCTCGTGAGACACCAGTGCTGAGTACTTCCTTCACCAATGGCACCTGCATAAGCGTTTCGTCGCTGCGGGAAATACCGACGGTGACGGTCTTGGCCTGATGCTTGATGGCGTCGACAGGCCGTGTCAGTTCATCGATCGCTACCGTAAGCGCCGCAACTAAATCCTCGAGGACTACTGCCGGCGTGCCGACCTTGCCATATTCAACTTGGTAGGACTCCAACGGCACAGAGCCAAGGGCGAAACGCCACACGGTGGCCAGGCGCACTGCGGAACTCGCTTCGAGGTGACCGTTGTACTCCCCGTTACGAAGTCCATCGAAATAGCGCGAGGCGAGCACGTTGAGAAGTGGCCGAACACCTTCGAGTAACGACTCGCCATCGCCGGGAAGACCCGCGGCAACCGCTGAATCGATAGCAGCGCGCGCCTCTCGAAGCGGCCGGGCTTGTGCATCAATGGCAAGTGCGGCTTCATACCCAAAGAGGTGACCGACCATCGCGGAGAGAATGAAGGCGAGTCGCGGATGCACCTCGGGTACAGCAATGACTTGGAGCGCAGCCGAGAAGCGCTCTTCGCCTTGCGTAGCGATCACCACCGGCGCAGCCTTATGAGCCCGATAGATCGCGACTTCCTTCGCAACATCATCTGCAGTGGAACCTTGGAGACCTGCCGCACACACCAAGATCATTGGCTCGGACGAAAGATCGATGTGCTTCTTATCTTCCGTTCCATCGCACGCGATGGCTTTGTAGCAAAGCTCAGAAAGCTTGATGCGGACTTCTTCGGCGGCAATGCGGTTGGCTCCATTGCCGACGATTGCCCAATAGCGACGTGAAGGCGCGACGCGTTGCGCTGCGGCCTCGATGTCGTCGCGCAATGCGAACGTACGCTCCATCGCCTCTGGAATCTGTCGAAGTCCATCAAGGACTGCGATGCGTTCCGGCGATGAAACGCCGATGGCATCGGCGAGTGCAGCAGCGAGCAGGAAACATGCTGCGATCTGTGCGTAGAACGCCTTCGTTGAGGCGACGCTCATTTCAACGTCGCGCCCATCAGAGGTATAGAGAACACCGTCAGCGCGGTCGGTGAGGTCGCTATTGCGACGGTTCACGATTGCGACAACATGTGCACCACGGGCACGGACTAAGTCAACGGTTCTGTTGGTGTCGGTGGTTGTGCCCGACTGGCTCACGGCGACGACCAATGTGTCGACCATGGAGTCGACGAGGTGGAAACCGCTGAGTTCAGTTGCAAGAATCGCTTCCACTTTCACCGGAGAAGTCGGTGCAAAAGCGGCGAGGCCTTCAAGGAGCGCCCGGGCCGCTACTGCCGCCGTGCCCTGCCCAATCGCGAGGATTCGCGTGATGGACCCGTCGGCCAATGCCGCACGAAGTTCGGGCGACAGCACCTCGTCGCCAAGAAGCACGTCGGAATGCCCATCGAGTTCCACCAACTTGCCGCGCAATGTCTTGCGGAACGAAGCGGGTGCTTCTCCGATTTCCTTCAGAAGGAAATGCGGTGAGTCGCCACGATCGATATCGCGAGTAGTGATCTGCGCATCGGCGAGATCGTCGGCGGTAACTGGAATAACCGTGCCGTCATAGGCCCAGCGTTCGATACCTTCGCGATCGCCTGCCTGTGCGCCGGCCAACCGAACAACCTGACCGCTGCTGGCCGGATTAGTTGGGTCGACAGGAATATCACCATCGAGTCGAAGGTACGTAGCTGTTTCTTCAACAACGCCATAGGGCTCGCTCGCAACAATGAACGAATCCTCAGCGAGACCGATGTACAACGCTTGTCCGCTTCCACGAAGCGCAAGCAACAATGAATCGGCAGCATCGGCAGCGCTTGCCGCGATCGCAACCGATCCTTCCAGTTCGTTCACCGTTGAACGGAATGCATCAAGCACACCAGTGCCATCCGCCATGGCTCGCGACGTAAGAGTCGGGATGACTTTCGCATCGGTCGTGATTTCGTCAGCAATGTGCAACGACTGGGCTGCTTTGAGATCGGCGAAGTTGTCGACGTCGCCATTGAGTACTGCGGTGACGTAGGCGCCGCCCACCTCATCGGTCTCTTCAGAGTTGAGCGGATGTGCGTTGGGCTGACTGATAATGCCAACGCTGGCCCAGCGAGTATGGCCGAGGACAACTGCGTCGACATCGGGAGAACCAAGCGCATGGCGAAGCAGCGGGTCCGAAACGATCGCAGCGCGAAGCGCTCGGGTGTTGTCGCCGAGTTCGCCGATCTCGGCCGCTGCTTTATAAACAAAACTCAGATGACCGGCGGGCGTGCGCACGGCCATTGATCCGAACAGTGGATCGGTAGCTCGGTCAGCAACGACAGCGCTGAGCGCAGGCGAGGAAAGGTCGAGGCCATGATTGCGAACCAAAAGGTGAAGTCCAGCGCTATCTCGTCCACGGACTTCGAGACGATCAAGTGCAGAAAGTGCTTGATGTATCGAAAGCGCCACCGCGACTGCCGCGGGGCTAAACGCCTCGCCAACAGGTCCAACGCCATCGAGAAGGCCAGCGACGCCATCGGCGGCGCGAAGACGATCACGCTGCACCGCCCACACCGCGTCTTTCAAAGCGACGACAGCAGCATTCAGCCGTTCGAGCTCACGACCCGCAAGAGCGTGCGCGCCCTGAGCATCGGAATCGAGATGACGCTCGAGTTCCGCGATCTGACGCGCAAGCCCATCGACCAGGTTGGTCGTGGCGATTCGAAGACCGGAAACCTCGAGCAGTGCTCGGACGCCCGCCACACCCCGAAGCAGGCGATCGGCATCGGCAACCGCAGTCGCCGCATCGGCAACGGGAGCGACGAAAACGGTCTTCGAAGAAAGAACACCGGCCAGCAGTTGTGATGCCGCTTCGAGGCGGTCACAAACTTCCGCCGAGCCAGGAGGCTGGCGGAGCGACGGTCGACGAACGACGGCGATAATTCCGCACATGAGAGGGCCAGCCTAGGCCGAGCAGGCCCGGATCACGGCTGCAGCGAGGTTGTCGGCTGCGTCCTCGGCCTGCACCAAAGTGGGCGCTTCCACCATGACCCGCACAAGGGGTTCGGTCCCGCTGAGTCGAATCAACACACGACCCCGAGCCCCTAACGACTGTTCGACCGCAGCGATCTCACCAGCAATGGCTTCAGCGATGTCGTCACGACGATGTTCGAGGCGGACATTGCGCAATACCTGAGGGAGTCGATCCATGACCTCTCCAGCCAAGGTCGACAGCGGGGTTTGGGTGCGACCAACAAGGTCGACCAACTGCACACCGGAAAGAACACCGTCTCCCGTGGTTGCCCGATCAGCGAAGACGATATGGCCGGACTGTTCGCCACCGAGCGAACTTGAAGTGCGAGCGAGCGCCTCAAGAACATGACGATCACCCACCGGCGTCTCGACAACTTCAATGCCCTGCTCGTCCATCGCTAAACGAAAACCAAGGTTCGACATCACTGTGACAACGACGCGATTACCCGCGAGCTCGCCACGATCGTGAAGATCGCGAGCGAACAGTGCAATAAGTTGATCGCCGTCGACCAGTTCGCCCCTCTCGTCAACAGCAAGAAGACGATCGGCGTCGCCGTCGAACGCAAGACCAAGTGCAGCCCCGCTTGCAACTACCGCCCGCTGCAGGTCTTCCGGATGCGTCGACCCACAGGCATCGTTGATGTTTCGGCCATCGGGCTGCGCGTGCAGCACGTCAACCTCGAGGCCGAGACCACGAAAGATTCCAGGTGCAACCGATGACGCCGCACCGTTCGCACAGTCGATCACGATACGCATCGGAGTCACGGCAACAACCGACGATGCCACTGCGTCGCACCATTCGGCGACGGCGCCCGTATCGGTGTTGCTATCGAGTGAGAGTTCGAACTCGACACCCGCAACAACCAACGCGTCGAGCGCATTTTCGAGCTCAGCTTCAAGTTCGTCAGACAACTTGCGGCCGCCAGCAGCAAAGAACTTGATGCCGTTATCGGACCACGGATTATGCGATGCAGAGATCACCGCTCCGGGAACGCCACGTTGTGCGCAGACCCACGCGACCGCTGGCGTTGGAACAACTCCCAGGCTCAACGGTTGCGCGCCACCAAGGATCAATCCAGTTCCAAGCGCGCGTTCAAGACGCTCTCCCGATTCACGGGTATCGCGACCGATGACGAATGCAGATGTTCCAAGAACCTGCGCAGCTGCCTGCCCTAGCGCGACAACAAGCGCGTCAGTGAACTCAGATGCGGGGCCGCGAACGCCGTCGGTTCCGAATCGGAGGGTCATGAGTTAGAAGCAAACGAACTCGCCGACAAAAGCGAGAACGATTGACTTAGCGCTTCGAGTACTGCGGGGCCTTACGAGCCTTCTTGAGGCCGTACTTCTTCGATTCCTTCTTACGATCATCGCGAGTAAGGAATCCGGCCTTCTTGAGCTCGCCACGCAGTTCTGGATCGAGTTCGATAAGTGCACGGGCAATGCCATGACGAAGTGCGCCGGCCTGGCCGGACACGCCGCCACCGTCGATGTTGCACACGATGTCGTAGACCTCGTCGGTGCTCGTAAGACGAAGCGGTTCGGTGAGGATCATGCGATGCGTTTCGGACGGGAAGTAGTCAGCGACCGGACGCTTGTTCACAGTGATGGTGCCTGAGCCGGGACGAAGCATGACGCGTGCAACTGCACGCTTACGACGACCGGTTGACTGAACGAGAGGTTTCGACATTGTCTGTTCCTTGCCGCTCAGCGAGCCTTGGCGTGGGCGAATTCGATGGTCTTCGGATCTTGGGCAGCGTGATTGTGCACCGGACCGGCGTAGACCTTGAGCTTCTTGATCATCTGACGACCAAGACGGTTCTTAGGGATCATGCCGCGAACAGCGCGACGCACTGCTTCTTCGGGCTTCTCCGCGATCAACTGACCGTAGGTCTTTGTGCGGAGACCACCCGGGTAACCGGAGTGGCGATGCACGAGCGTCTTTTCGCCCTTGTTCGACGTGAGCACGACCTTGTCGGCGTTAATCACGATGACGTGATCGCCAGTGTCGATGTGTGGGGTGTAGGTCGGCTTGTGCTTGCCGCGAAGAATGGTTGCAACCTCAGTGGCGAGACGACCGAGGACCATGCCTTCGGCGTCGACGACGAACCACTCTCGCTGAATTTCACTGACCTTGGGGGTGTAGGTGCGCATGGCGCAGCCCTTCTGCTTGGGTCCACCCGAAGGTGGCTGTCGAACAAAGTCCAGTGTCGGCAGGGAAACTGCGCACCGGAGCGGAGGAGAGAGCCTACGGGTAGGCCCCGAACCAAGGCAACTCTGCCCAATTGGGCCGATTCGCCAGTGATTTCAGTAGCCAACTTCCCAGAGGCAGAGCCCCTGTGGAGGGGCGACTCCCCCGGCAGCGGAACGGTCTTCCGCCCGGATAATCCCGGCCATTTCGCCAGGGCGACGGAAACCTCGGCCCATCTCGACCATCGTTCCCACAATGGACCGGACCATCTGATGGCAATAGGAAGAAGCTCGGATATCGAACCGGAGGATCCCGTCACCGAGTTCGTGCCATGAGGCATCGTGGACTCGGCGCATAAGCGACGGCTCGAAGCCCGTCACCGGGTTGGGCTTAGGTCGGCGACAAAAGCTCGAGAAATTGTGAAGGCCATAGAGCGCGTCACACGCGAGGTGAAGCGCGTGAATATCGAGGTCTTGCGGCACCCACCACGAGGTCGCGGCCAGGAACGGATCAGGAATCGGGCGATTCACGATGGTGTAGCGATACGAACGCCACAGCGCGGAAAAGCGCGCATCGAAATCGGCAGCAGCGAGTTGCGCATCGCGCACAACAATCCCCGGAACGCATTGTCGATTGATCGATCGTGCAAGTCGTGCCGGTGAACCCTTCCCCGATGCAACAAGGTCGGTATCGACATCAAATGAGATCACTTGGCCCCATCCGTGCACACCTGCATCGGTACGACCAGCAATCGACAACACAACCGGGTGTCCGACGCAGCGTTCAATTTCCGTACGAATTGTGCGCGCCACGGATTCGACGCCGTCGTTTTCCGCCATGCCCCGAAACTTCGAACCGTCATAGGCGATGGTCATGCGCAATCTTGTGAATCCTGCGGCTGGCGCGGGAACGTCAACAACTGCGCGTTCTGCGTTCGGACGCGACTCGACCGACCACAGTGGGTCGGTCGAGATCACGTTCATAACAGTCCGATCCGGACGAAGACGATTCAGACGAGTTCGATACGAGCCATCGACGCATTGTCGCCTTGGCGCGGTCCGAGCT
>CAIKHC010000119.1 GCA_903827085.1 uncultured Candidatus Nemicrothrix sp.
CGCCGGGCTCCCGCATTGGCTTCGCCTGCGCACCCCTGACCGCGACACGGTGCTGTATCCCGCTATCAGCTATCCGTCCTATGCGATGGGGGCGGAACTTGCCGGAGCGCGCGCGGTACCAGTTCCAGTTACTGCCGACGGCCGAAGCGATCTCGATGCCATTGATCCTGCCGACACAGCTCGAGCGTTGTGTCTATGGGTGAACTCACCCGGCAATCCCACCGGACACCTCGATGATCTTGAAGCAGCGGCGAAGTGGGGACGGGCGCACAACGTTCCGGTGATTTCCGACGAGTGTTATGTCGAGTTCACATGGGATGGGCCTGGTCGGACAATTCTTGAACACGGTCTCGACGGCGTGTTGGCTGTTCATTCATTGTCGAAGCGTTCGAACCTTGCGGGTGTACGCGCTGGGTTCTACGCCGGCGATGGCGATCTTGTTCACTACTTGTCAGAACTGCGTAAGCACGCTGGGTTCATGGTTCCCGGACCGGTGCAGGCTGCGGCAGTTGCTGCATGGAACGATCAGGCACACGTCGACGTGCAACGCCGCGTGTATCTGGAACGACTTGAACTTTTCCGAAATGTGCTTGCAGGCATCGGCGTCGATGCTCCAATGCCCGGTGGCGCGTTCTATCTCTGGGCTGCTGCACCAGAGGGCGACTCGTGGGCGTTGGTCGAGCGACTCGCTGCCGAAGGCGGTGCGCTTGTCTCTGCGGGCGAGTTCTACGGACTAGAAGGCAGCGACTTCATTCGTGTCGCCGTCGTGCAATCGATCGAACGCCTCGAACTCGTTGGCCGACGGCTCGGGGTGCTGTGAGGTTGTTTGCTGCTGAAGCATGACCAGTAGGCGTGAAATCTGGGCACTCTCACAGATGACGCCTCGTCCACGCGGGAACTCAGCACCGGGAGCTTGGCTCGAGGGCGGTAACCTGCGTCGCTATGGCTGATCTCGCTTCGACAATTGATGAACTCTGGAACAACCGCGACTCGCTCAGTGCGGCCGACACCGATGCGGTCGCTTCGGTTGGGCAAGCAATCGCACTGCTCGACTCGGGCGAGGCCCGTGTGGCGGAACTTGGGGCCGACGGCGAGCCCATCGTTCACCAGTGGCTCAAGCACGCGATCCTTCTGTATTTCCGACTTTCGCAAATGGCCACAATCGAACTCGCTCCGTTCGAATTCGCCGACAAGATTCCGCTCAAGAACGATTTCGCTGCCGCTGGTGTTCGCGTTGTTCCGGGCGCATCTGCTCGCTACGGGTCGTTCCTCGACCGTGGCGTGGTCATGATGCCGAGTTACGTGAATATCGGCGCTCGTGTTGGCGCCAACACCATGGTTGATACGTGGGCCACCGTTGGTAGTTGTGCGCAGATCGGCGCCAATGTGCATTTGTCTGGTGGCGTTGGCATCGGTGGCGTCCTCGAGCCACCGCAGGCTGCGCCCGTCATTATTGGTGACGACGCGTTGATTGGCAGCCGCTGCATCGTGGCCGAAGGCGCTCGGGTCGGTAACGGAGCTGTGCTTGGCGCCGGTGCCATCCTCACTGCTTCGATTCCGGTGATCGATGCTGAGACCGGCGAAGAACTCAGCCGCGGTGTTGTTCCGTCGTGGAGCGTTGCCGTTTCGGCTACTCGTCCCCGCACCTTTGCTGGCGGCGAGTTCGGTCTTCCCTGTGTGCTTGTGCTCAAGCGCCTCAAGGAAGGCGAGCGTCACGACAAGGCGGCACTCAACGACGTACTTCGCGATCACGGCGCAGCGACCTGATCATGGCTTCGAACGATCACACTGATCTCTTGGCCCGCACGGCCGCGCTTGTCGACGTTGCGTCGCCGAGTCGCGCCGAAGGTCCACTGGTCGATTCGATCGAAGCCGAACTACGCGCGCACTCGCATCTCGAAGTCACTCGAGTTGGCGACAATCTTGTTGCTCGCACCTCGCTCGGACGCCTTCACCGAGTCGTGCTTGCCGGTCACACCGACACCGTTCCTGCTGCTGATAACGGCACTGCTCGCATCGAAGGTGGCCGACTCTTCGGCGTTGGCTCAGCCGACATGAAGGGCGGGCTCGCCGTGATGCTCGAACTCGCGGCCACGCTGACTGAACCTGTTGTCGATCTCACGTTTGTCTTCTACGCACGTGAAGAAATCGCCAGCGCTGAGAGCGGTTTAGGCGAACTTTTCGATGCTCGACCCGACCTACTCGTCGGCGATATCGCCATTTTGGGTGAGCCCACCGATGCTCGCATCGAAGCCGGATGTCAAGGAACGCTGCGCCTGCGTGTGCAACTGCAAGGTGTTCGAGCCCATACCGCTCGGCCGTGGATGGGGCGCAACGCTGTCCATCGTCTGGCGGGTGTTCTTGCTGCGCTTGATTCCTACGAAGCGCGTTCGCCAATCATCGACGGTTGTCAGTTCCGTGAAGCGTTACAAGCGGTTGGAATCGACGGTGGCGTTTCGGGAAATGTTGTGCCCGATTCCGCGAGCGTCACGGTGAACTTCCGCTTTGCCCCCGATCGTTCAGCGCTCGACGCAGAAACCCATATTCGGGAACTCTTCGCACCATTCCTCGAAGAAGGCGATGTTGTTGAAGTGCTCGATAGTGCGAATGCTGCAGCCCCCGGCCTGAATCATCCGTTACTTGCATCGCTTGTTGAGCGAAGTGGTTCGGAGGTTCTTGCCAAGTTGGGTTGGACCGATGTGGCTCGCTTCGCTGCCCATGGCATTCCCGCGGTGAACTTTGGTCCAGGCGACAGCACCATTGCGCATACGGCGGGGGAGTACCTCGATCGTGCGCCGCTCGAGCGTGTACACACCGTGCTCGTCGGATTGTTGACAGAGGCCTGAACGCAAACGTGGCGTGTGCTGGTGCACACGCCACGTTTGAACCGAGGAGGTTGTGGTTCAGAGCTTGCGCATCACGGTGACGACTTTGCCGTACACGGTGACTTCCGATGAGTGGAACTCCATCGGCGAGAGACGGGAGTTGGCGGGAAGCAACGTGACGTTGTCTCCGGTACGTGACCAGGTCTTCACCGTGGCTTCGCCGCCGGGAATGCCGACGACCACGATGTCGCCCTTGGACACGTTGGTGCCGGCTTTGGCCACGATGTAATCGCCATCGAAAATGCCGGCGTCGATCATGGAATCGCCGCGAACACGGAGCATGAAGAGTTCGCCGTCGCCACACAGGTCGGTAGGCACCGGCATGATTTCTTCGACGTTCTGTTCGGCGAGCACATCGGTACCAGCCGCAACATCGCCGACCAGTGGCACGTGACGGAACGGACGGCGTTCGCCGGATGCGCCGGAGTTGGGGTCGTAACGAACCTCCATGGCGCGGGGCTTGGTTGGGTCACGGCGCAGATACCCGAGCTCGTTGAGAGTGTTGAGGTGGTTCTGCACGCTTGATGGCGAGGTGAGCCCGACGGCTTTCCCAATTTCTCGGACAGACGGGGGATAGCCACGCTCATTGAGGTGGGTATCGATGACATCGAGGATCTGCTGCTGGCGGGGAGTGAGACGGTCACTACTCATTGGGAACTCCGGATCGTTGAGGAGAAGTGGGGAGAACTGAGGGCACTTTGGATCGCTTTGATCGTTTGGGCCTTCGAACCTCTGTACGACAGTACCGGCTCGATGGGCTCGAGGCAAACACCCGTTCGATTGGGTCTTGACATCGAACAGGTGTTCGTGTTTCTATAGTGACACACGAACGGGCGTTCGATCCGTTCCCCCTCACCCCAGCTCCCCCTTCGCTTTCCTGACTGTCACACCCCACGTGGAGACTTCCCTTATGGCTGCAATCCTGAACCCCACCGCCCTTTCCGCCCCCGCTCCTCAGAAAAGGACTCCCGATGTCGCTGGGTCCCTCCTCGAGGGCTCCGGGTCGGTCGCTCCCTGGAACCGTGCCGAGGCCTTCGAGCCTCGGCGTCCAGTCCGTCACCTGCAACTGGTGACCGAGCCCATAGCTGCTGCTCCTGCGGCTCGTCGCAGCCCGCTGCGAGTCATGCTGGCGGGGCT
Source organism: uncultured Candidatus Nemicrothrix sp. (assembly GCA_903827085.1). Taxonomy (GTDB): domain Bacteria; phylum Actinomycetota; class Acidimicrobiia; order Acidimicrobiales; family Acidimicrobilacustridaceae; genus Acidimicrobilacustris; species Acidimicrobilacustris europaeus. Next base: position 4,023 of record CAIKHC010000119.1, read on the forward strand.
GGGTCTCGCTGTGCTCGTCGCCTTCGCGGCGATGGGCATCGTCCCCTTTCTCGGTGCCGACGCTGCTGCCTTCACGCCGGCGTTGTCCACCGACACCTCGAGCCCGGCCGGTGACGACGCCCAGATCGCGTCTGCACCGGTTGTGGCCCCGGTGGCCGTGGCCGCACCTGCCGAAATCATCGTCCAATCTGGCGATTCGCTCTGGACGGTTGCGCGTCGCCTCCAGCCAAACGGTGATCTTCGTGGCTTGGTCGATCGCCTCATCGAGCGCGTTGGCAGCACCAGCGTCACTCGCGGTCAGCACATCAATGTGAGTGGTCTCGTCGACTGACGCTGGTTGTGATTGCTGCGTTCCAAGTGGCGTGTGACAAACATCCGTTTCTGACGTGGCACAAAAAATCATGGTGTTCGCAGTAGTTTCGACGTGTGCGTTGTCCCGCTTGTGCCCACCTTGACGACAAAGTCGTCGATTCACGACAGTCAGACGATGGCGATGCCATTCGTCGTCGTCGTGAATGTCTGGCCTGTGGCGCGCGGTTTACGACCTTTGAACGACTCGAATTGGTTCCTTTGATGGTCCTAAAGCGATCCGGCGACCGAGTGCCGTTCGAACAGGCAAAGATCACCGAAGGCATCGCTGCTGCGGCCAAAGGCCGTCCAATCGAAGAAGATGTCATCGAGCAAGCGGCCGCATCGATTGCCGAGGAGCTCCGGTTACTCGGTCCCGAACTGACGAGTGAACAAGTCGGTTTCGCTGTCTTAGAACACCTTCGTGAAATCGACCACGTCGCGTACATGCGATTCGCCAGCGTCTACAAAGGTTTCGATGACGCTGCAGATTTCCAGCGCGAGATCACGTTGCTCACAAAAGCAACGGAACCAAAGCGTCACGATTCGCGAGCGTAACGAAGCAACAGCACATCATCTTCAACGACGACGCGTGCGAGTTGAAGGCTCCGCGCAACTTGTGGCGGTGAGCCGGTTGAAGGTTGCGCTGCATTTCCGCCAGTAAGTACGGGCGCGATTGTCTGACACCACTCATCGACAAGATCGTCATGAAGCAACTGATTGTTCAGCGTTGGCCCGCCTTCGCATAACAGCGTTTTCATTCCTTGCTCGCGAAGTTCCGCGAGCGCTGCGCGAAGGTCGACAGTGTCTGAGCCGGCGATGATGATGTCGGCGACATCGCGAAGTTCGTCGACAGCATCGGAAGATGCATTCGTTGTTGTGATCACGATTGGTCGTTGTGTCGGATCGCTGAAAAGCCGTGAGGTTGGATCAAGATGCGCGCGTCCACTCACTACAGCCAGACGCGGAAGCGCTTGTTGTCCGCGCGCAACACGGCGGGCTTGGGCGTCGGCATCGAGTTTCACTGGTCCGTAATTTTCGACCCGAACCGTTCCGGCCCCAGCCATGATCACGTCGGGGAGCTGTCGCAAGGCATGAAACATGGCTTTGTCGGCCCGACTGCTGAGTCCCCCTGAGCGACCTTCAACCTCGATGGCCCCATCGATACTTGCGACCATGTTGACCAGAACCCAGGGCCGGTCCGGCGGAGCGGGTCGGGTCTCGGCCGCGACAAGTTCCACAGGGTCGAGATTGGCAAGGGGAGTGGGAAAGAGCTGATCCACACGGCCACGTTAGGGGTGAATCGATGAGTTGGTCACAGAAACGGTGGACAACTGTGGACAACTTGGGAGTTGTCCACCGGTCATCCACCGACTATCCACCGCAAATACACAGGGTTATTCCTCTTCCAACCCACAGGCATGAGTCGTACGGTTCACCCCGGGTGCAGTGCTGCGGCGCGAGCGACGGACGGTGGCGACGTTCTGTGCGTTCTCGGTTGGCAGGGCGGCTCCTAGGGCGTGGGTCTGCGTGACCCGCTCTACCTGGCGCTCGCGTTGCAGCGCACCCAACCACTCGAAATCCCACGTCAGTAGCGATTCTGAGGAATCGTTGACAAGGGTGGAATTACTCTGATGTAATTCCCCGACATCTTGTGGCCCGGAAGGTGAGGGGGCCAGAACAACCACAACATCTTGTGGTGGGCAGGAATCGGGACCCCAAAAGGGCTCGGTTTCGGCACCGAGACCACGACAAGACCCAAAATCCGTGCCAGACAGCGTCGTCCGGAGCGGTTCACGGGTGTGGTGGAACCCCTCAGCACTCCTAACGGGTGACTCGATTTGGTGGCCGCCCTCGGGCAACCGCTCCAGCTGCACCCACGCATCATCCCGCTCCACCCGCCTCAGCTTCTGCTGCGGCGGCGCCAACCCCGCTCCTGCTGGGTTGGATTCGCCACCACCACTCATATCGATCACTCACGCGGAGGACTTCTCATGGCCCTGGCACCGGAACAGGCCGGCATCGGCATCCGTCGGCACTACACAAGCGCCGACACTCACCCATTCGACCAAGTTGGGTGGGAGCGTCGCGACGCTCGTATCTCCAACTGGAAGACCGGCGAGGTTGCCTTCGAGCAGCTCGGCGTCGAGTTCCCTCTTGGATGGTCGCTGAACGCCACCAACATCGTCGCTCAGAAGTACTTCCGCGGCACCCCCGACACCGATGAGCGCGAATGGTCGCTCAAGCAGGTCGCCGATCGTGTCGCCGACACCATCACCGACTGGGGCATCCGCGACGGTTACTTCGTCACCGACGAAGAGGCCGAAGCATTCCGCGCGGAACTGAAGTTCATCATCATCACCCAGCGCGCTGCGTTCAACTCGCCGGTGTGGTTCAACATCGGTGTTGAAGGCGTGCCGCAGCAGGCATCGGCCTGTTTCATCTTGTCGGTCGACGACAAGATGGACTCCATCCTCAATTGGTACGTCGAGGAAGGCACCATCTTCAAGGGTGGCTCGGGCGCAGGTATCAACCTTTCCCGCATTCGTTCCTCGAAGGAATTCCTCAAGGGCGGCGGCACCGCTTCCGGTCCCGTGAGCTTCATGCGTGGCGCCGATGCATCTGCCGGCACCATCAAGTCAGGTGGCAAGACCCGTCGCGCCGCAAAGATGGTCATCCTCAATGTCGATCATCCCGACATCGAAGAGTTCATCTGGTGCAAGTCGCGTGAAGAGAAGAAGGCTCGTGCACTGCGCGACGCCGGCTTCGACATGGATCTCGACGGCATCGACATCACCTCCATCCAGTATCAGAACGCGAACAACTCGGTGCGCGTCACCGACGAGTTCATGCAGGCCGTTGTTGACGACACCGATTGGCACCTGCGTGCCGTGCACGACGGTGCAATC
>CAIKHC010000120.1 GCA_903827085.1 uncultured Candidatus Nemicrothrix sp.
AGACCGGAACGTTCAGATACGCAGCAATAGCGAACTTCGCTTGGGCGCGCACCGTTTCGGTGTCTTCAGAAGGAACCACAAAGATACGAGCGACGATTTCTTTGTCTTCGCCATGGGCCTTGACGATCGGCGCAACACGAGCAACATCGTCGGCCGATAACCAGTTAATGATCGCGCCATCACCTTCACGGCCAGCCAGGTTCAACATTCCTTCTCGAAGTGCGGCGATGAGAACCGGTACGCGTTGCTCGGGAACTGCGCTGAGTTTGAAGCCGCGAATTGAAAATGTGTCGTAGGTCTCGGTGACTTTCTCACCCGTGAACGCAGCACGAATGAACCGAACGGTGTCACGGACGCGCTTGTAGGGCTCGTCGAAGGCAATGCCGTTCCAGCGACCAACGATGACATCGGATGACGTTCCGAGACCCAGTACGAACCGTCCGGGCGCAGCTTGAGCCATCGCCAACGCGCTCTGGGCGATCACTGCAGGACCACGAGTGAAGACCGGAACGATGGCCGTACCAAGGCGCAATGAGGGCGCCCATTGCGAGGTGAGCACTAGTGGCGTGAACGCATCGGTGCCGTCGGTTTCGGCCGACCATGCGTCGGTGTACCCAAGGTCGGCCAGTTCAGCGATGCGGTCACGTTGCGCGTGCAACGGAACTCGATCGAACGGAAGAGTGATGCCGTATCCGCGATATGGCTCCATCAGGGCCCCTTCCAAGGTCGGATCATCGCTGACTGACTTGCCGTTGCCATGAGCGTGCCGTCTTCGGCCCACAGATAGATGTGTCCGTGACCAAACCCACGCGCCACTGCTTCGATACGAACATCGGCAAGCACCCATTTGGTAGGCACGATGTTCATCACACGAATGGTGTTGTCGAGACTGTTGGAGTTGATTTCCGACGTGATGGCCATGCCGAGACCCATCGGAACGAAATCACCCAGCACCGCGAGTGACGCGGCAGAAGCTTCGAGGATCTCGGGCATGCGAACCCAGAACGCGGTGCGGTCGGTGCCGGGCTCAGCGATGGCCATGCGCATGTCGAGACGGCTGGCGATGGAATTCCCTGGGTCGAACCGAAGCTCACGCGGAGGACAATCGGCCGGACCTAGAACTTCTGGGGCAGTGATCCACTGCCCTTCCTCGGCCATATCTCGACTTCCGAGCGACGCGTTGACAATGAAAATCGTGGTGTCGCCGACCTGACCAGTGACTCGGGCCTGGGTGGTGGTGCGACCAGAAGCATCGATCCGAATATCGAGATCGACTACCGAAGGGGGCTTTGTGTAGTTGATGTACTGCGCACAGGCCCACACCACGGGGCGCTCGGTGACCCGTTCAAGAGCATCGATCGCCGCGCCAAGGCCGCATCCGCCGAAGAGAGTCCCCAGACCACTGCAAATGCCCTCGGTGACGGGCAGATACCAGCGCATCGGGTTGTGTGTGGGCTGGAGTCCCAGCCATTCCTTTGCATCCACCGCAGGGAGCGTAGATGGCCCGCGGTTCTTTACCTCCACTGTCACACCCCTTCGGCACACTGACTCTCATGAAGAAGCGACCCACCCTCCACGCCAGCGGTGTCCATCGTCTCCCCGAGGGGCCTGCCTCTTGGCATCTCGATGACACCACCCGCCAACGTGCCCTCGCGGGCATCGCCCAGGCCCGTGCTGCGCTCGCCGCCGCCTTGGCCTCACACAGTCCCGAGCCGGCAACGCTCGAACTGGACCACGCCGCTGCGGCCTAACGCAACCACGCCTGTGGCCTCACTCTGCGCGTCGGGGCCTAGGATCCAACCATGCGTGAAGTCGTGATTGTTGATGCCGTCCGTACTCCTGTTGGCCGTCGCAATGGGGCCTTGTCCTCGATGCATTCGGCCGACCTTCTTGCCGTGCCATTCAAGGCACTGTTCGACCGAACGGGTATGGACCCGGCGCAGGTCGGGCAGGTTGTCGGCGGTTGCGTGAGCCAAATCGGCCAGCAAGCGTTCAACATCACCCGCACCGCATGGCTCACCGCCGGCCTCCCACTCGAGGTCGCCGCTACCACGGTCGACACCCAATGTGGCTCGAGCCAACAAGCCGTCGACATCGCCTATGCACTCATCGCAGCTGGCGTTATCGACAGTGCTGTTGCTGGTGGCGTTGAAGTTATGAGCAAGGTTCCGATCGGCTCGAATGTTGCCAAGGGTCTTGACATGGGTTCACCCATTCCGAAGTCGTACTTCCCGCAGTACGAATACACCTCACAGTTCGATGGCGCTGAGCGCATCGCCAAGAAGTGGAACATCACCCGCGAAGACACCGACGCACTCGGCTTGTCATCACAAGAGCGCGGCGCACGGGCATGGGCCGAAGATCGTTTCGCGACACAGATCATTCCGGTCGACGCACCTGACCTCGGCGAAGACGGCAAGCCGTCTGGCACCACGCACCACGTTGCTCGCGACGAAGGCCTTCGTGACACCACCGCCGAAAGTCTTTCCGGCCTCAAGCCCGTGTTCGGCGAAGACGGTGTGCACACCGCTGGCAACGCCTCCCAGATTTCCGATGGCGCTGGTGCAGTCCTTCTTATGACACCCGAGAAGGCCAAAGAACTTGGCCTCACTCCTCTCGCTCGTATCGTCGACACCTGCCTCGTTGGCGTCGATCCGATCTTGATGCTTACCGGCCCCATCGATGCCACCCAGCATCTTCTTGAGCGCAACAACTTGTCGGTCGACGACATCGATCTGTTTGAAATCAACGAAGCGTTTGCATCAGTCGTTCTGGCCTGGGCCCGCGAACTCGATGGCGACCTCGAGCGCGTCAACCCCAATGGCGGTGCAATTGCCCTCGGTCATCCGCTCGGCGGCACCGGCTCCATCCTCATCACCAAAGCCGTGCACGAATTGCAGCGCACTGGCGGCAAGCGTGCAATCGTCACGATGTGCTGTGGTGGCGGTCTTGGCA
>CAIKHC010000121.1 GCA_903827085.1 uncultured Candidatus Nemicrothrix sp.
ACGACGATTTCATTCGCACCACAGAGCCACGACACATCACTTCGGTGCAGACCTTCATGCAAGCCATCTTTGACAATGGCTGGATTCGCAAGGGCTCGTACTCGGGTCATTACTGCGTTCCGTGCGAGGCCTATTTCAACGAGGCTGATCTTGTCGACGGCAACTGTCCGATCCACGGACGACCAGTGGAGTGGCTTGAAGAAGACAATTGGTTCTTCGAACTTTCGAAGTTCGAACAGCCGCTTCTTGATTGGTATGCGGCGAATCCCGGGTGTGTGCAACCTGAAGGTAAGCGCAATGAAGCGCTCGGAATCATCAAGCAAGGTCTCGAAGACGTCTCGGTGTCGCGCACCTCGATCTCGTGGGGCGTTCCGGTTCCTTGGGACGAAGGTCATGTCTTCTATGTCTGGTACGACGCCCTCATTAACTACGCGACGGCGGTCGGATACGGCGCCGACCCCGATCAGTTCGCTGAGTGGTGGCCCCAGGTGCACCATCTTCTAGGCAAGGACATCCTTCGCTTCCATTGCGTGTATTGGCCGGCAATGTGTCTTGCGGCCGGTATCGAACCGCCAAAGAAGCTCGCGGTGCATGGCTTCTTGTTGGTCGGTGGCGAGAAGATGTCAAAGACACGCCTCAATCAGATTTTTCCTGCCGACCTAGTCGCCGATTTCGGTGTCGACGGATTCCGCTATCACTTCCTGCGTGACAATCCGTTTGGTCCCGACGGTGATTTCTCCTTCGAGTCGATGGTCACGCGTTATAACGCAGACCTCGCAAACAATCTCGGAAACCTTTTGTCTCGCGTCGCAACAGTCGTCGGCAAAAAGTGTGACGGCATTGGGCCCGCGCCTGCGGGTGATTCGCCTCTCGCAGCAATCGCCGCGCAGTCGCTAACTGACACCATCGCTGGTTGGAACAACATCACGCCGAGCATTGCCCTTGAAGCAACGTGGCGCCTTGTCGGTGCGGCGAACGCTCATCTCGAAGCGAATGAACCGTGGAAGATGGAGCCAAGTCCCGCACTTGATGCGGTGATGGGTGACGCGCTTGAAGTGCTGCGCATCGTTGCAATTCTCGCAACTCCCGCGATGCCGGAAACCTGCGCGCAGATCTGGCAGCGCATTGGTCTTGCCGGCTCGCCAACTGATGCTGGTGTCGCTGGCGCGACCTGGGGTGGGTATCCCGGCGGGCTGCCGGTCGTGAAGGGCGATGGCCTCTTCCCTCGTATCGCTAAACCCGCCGCCGATTAACGGAGCCACAATGCGTTGGATCGATGATCACTGCCACTTAGGTGACGGCTCCGACCGTTGGCCGGAAGCCGAAGCCACCATCGCCGAGGCCCACGAGGCCGGCGTGATGCGAATGATCACCGTCGGTTGCGATTTCGCGTCGTCGAAGCTTGCGATTGAGGTGGCGAGCGCGTTCGACGAGGTGTGGGCAACCGCTGGTGTCCACCCGCACGACGCAAGCGGAGGCATCGAGGGCATCGCCGAGCTGCTTGCCGATCCCAACGTGGTTGCCGTGGGGGAGTGCGGGCTCGATTATCACTACGACCATTCGCCTCGTGAGGTGCAACGAGAGGTTTTCGTTCAGCAAATCGCATTGGCTCATGAACATGACCTTGCATTGGTGGTGCACACCCGAGAGGCGTGGGAGGACACCTTTGCGATCCTTGGTAGTGAAGGCGTGCCATCTCGCACGGTGATTCATTGCTTCACCGGTGGCCCTGAAGAAGCGCAGAAATGTCTCGACCTCGGCGCCTGGCTTTCGTTCAGTGGCATCGTCACATTCCCGGGGGCGCCCGAAGTGCTCTCCGCCGCCACCCTTTGCCCCCTCGATCGGCTGCTTGTCGAGACCGATTCGCCGTTTTTGGCTCCTGTTCCTCATCGTGGGAAACCAAACCGGCCAGCCCTGGTTCCCGTTGTGGGGGCGGCAATCGCGGCGGCGAAAGGGATCGATGTGGCCGATGTGGCCGATGTCACATGGAAAAATGCTGCGATGGTGTACCGGCTCCCGTAGCAGGGAGTTCGCGACTTTTTGAGAACTCCGCTCGCCTGTGGAAAACCCGTCGCGACGGGCTGAGCAGGGGTTACGCGCAGTTGAACGGGGGATGTCTCACCCCTCCGGGATAGTTGCGGGTGCCCAATCACCCTCCTAGGTTCTTCACACGGCTCCGGGCGGAGTTTGCACTGCGTGTTCGCGCAGGGCGTCCTTCCGCCGTCGCCAGGATCTATTGCTCGACGAAGGACGCAGTTCTGAACACCACCGTGCACCCGACGCAACGCCGACTGATGATCGCACTTGTGGTCACGCTCGCGTGTTTGCCGTTGCTGGTGATCGA